>JBGTKE010000346.1:0-8453 GCA_041744775.1 Hyphomonas sp.
CGGTGATAATTAGGACTTGAAAGGGCGGGAGGCTGAGACTAATCCTCCCGCTCTCCCGGTCAGGGGCCATAGCTCAGTTGGTAGAGCGCTTGCATGGCATGCAAGAGGTCGTCGGTTCGACTCCGTCTGGCTCCACCAGGATCCCGTTTTCCGGGCAAACCCGTCAAAAATTGAGCAATCAGCCCTGCTACACGCGCCTGTGAGCCCGCGCCGCGGTCTTGCCGCATCCCGGTGCTTGAACCGGACACATTCGCAGCCCACCTTCACTCCATGGCAGGCGATCAGCCTGCCAGCGACCCCATCCGGGGCGCGGAAAGGAGTGGACCCATGACGACCGGCCTTAAATCGACGACTTTCGAAGGCGATTCCTTCGTCTATATTCGCCATCTTGATGATGGCGAGATCCGCAGCCTGTTGCCGCCTGAAGCCCTTGATGGTGTGGCAGATCCCGACGATCTGTTCGTCGTGGCCTCGGCCGACGGCCAACGCCTCGCCATCGTCGAAGGCCGCGAAGCCGCCTTTGCCGCCGCCCTCGCCAACGACCTGAACCCGCTCAGCGTTCACTAACGCCGTCTTGCTTTTCCCCGGTTTGACGTTGACACTTGCGTCAGCTGATCCGGGGAGGACACCATGCAAATATCGCGCACCGCACTTGCGTTCCCGCTTGTCTTGATGATGGCCGCCTGTTCGCCAAAAGTAGCCGAGACGCCAGTTGGGTCGCTGCCGACGCTTCCGCCGCCCTTGCCGGCGGCCGGCGATTTCGGCGCGACCCTTCAGGGCGCCCTCATCAGTGCCAAACCCGGCGACACGATCGTGATGCCCGAAGGCACCTTCGCGCTGTCCGATCCGCTCTCGCTGGATGTCGACGGCGTCACGCTACGCGGCGCGGGGCAGGGTCTCACCGTGCTCGATTTTGCCCAGCAGTCCGGCGCCGGCGAAGGCCTGCTCGTCACCTCCGATGACGTGACACTGATGGACTTCACGGTGCGTGACACCAAGGGCGACGGCATCAAGTCCAAAGGCGCCGACCGGATCACTTACAAATACCTCACCGTCGAATGGAGCGGCGAACCGAATGAGACCAACGGTGCCTACGGCGTCTACCCGGTGGAATCGAAGGATGTGCTGGTCGAGAACATCACGGTGCGCGGCGCGTCCGATGCCGGCATCTATGTCGGCCAGTCCTCGAACATCATCGTGCGCAACTCGATCGTCGAGTTCAATGTCGCCGGCATCGAGATCGAGAATTCCTCGGGCGCAGACGTGTACGGGAACATCGCCCGCAACAATACTGGTGGCATCCTTGTGTTCGACCTGCCGGACCTGCCGGTGTCAGGCGGCAACTCGACCCGCATCTTCGCCAACCAGATCCTCGCCAACAATACCCGCAACTTTGCCCCACCCGGCAATATCGTGGCGGGCGTGCCGTCCGGCACCGGCCTCATCATTATGGCCAACCGCAACGTGCACGTCTTCGACAATACGTTTGACAACAACCGCTCCGCACACGTCCTGATCACCGCCTATTCGCTGCCCTTCACCGATGTCGCGTACAACCCGCTGCCGCGCGATATTGTCTTGCGGGCCAATACCTATTCCGGAGGCGGGGACGATCCGCAGGGCATCCTGACGCCGCTCGCCGCCGCAATCGGCGGCAAGCTGCCGCCGATCGTCTGGGACGGCGTTTCGGCCTGGCCCGGCGCCGAAGCCCAGGCGGTGAACCTCACCATTTCCGAGGCGCCGGAAGTCGGCTTCCTGAACCTCGGGGTTCCGGCCTATCCGCTGGACCCTGCTGCAATGGCTCCGTCACCGGACCGCCCGCAAGGCACTCCGCCGCTTGAACCCGCGGCCATCGTGCTGGCGCACGGACAGGGCTAGGCCTTGCGCTTCGCCGCCCTCCTGCTGGCTGCGCTGGTTGCAGGCCTCGCCGCCGCCTGCGGGCTTGCCCGGGGCAGCGGCCCGAATATGGGTGTGATCCTCGCGGAAGCGCCTGCCAGCAACCTGTCCGCTTACGGATTGTTCGCGGACATCCGTTCGGCAAGGCCTGCATCCGGCGTCGTGCCCTTTGAACTCGCCAATCCGCTGTTTTCGGATCACGCGGAAAAGCACCGCTTCGTCTTCGTGCCCGGCGGCAAAACGGCGACCTATGCGAACAATGACGTGTTCGCCTTCCCGGTCGGCACTGTGCTGGTCAAGACTTTCGCCTTCGCGCCCGACATGCGCACGCCGGACGCGGGCGCCTTCCGTGTCGAGACGCGCCTGCTGATCCACAAGGAAAATGGCTGGGCCGCTTTTCCCTACATCTGGAACGCCGAAGGCACCGAGGCCGAGTATGCCCCCATTGGCGGGCGACGGACAATCGAGACAATCAGCCCCTCAGGTGCTCCGCTCACGATCAATTATGCGGTGCCTAACCAGAATCAGTGCAAGACCTGCCATCAGGCTGGCGCCGCCATCGCGCCCATCGGGCCGAAGGCGCGCAACCTCAACCATCGCGGCCAGCTCGAAGACTGGGTTGCCCTAGGCGTCCTCGACCAGCTGCCCGCCGGCGCGCCGGCTGCGATCGCCCCTTTTGATGTTGCGCTGCCTCTGGACGCGCGCGCCCGGGCTTGGCTCGATATCAACTGCGCCCACTGCCATAAGCCGGACGGCTCGGCGTCGAATTCCGGCCTCGTCCTGTCGGCCACCGAAACCGATCCCGTCAAGGTCGGCATCGGCAAACGCCCGGTCGCGGCCGGGCGCGGGGCAGGGACCCTGTTCCAGGTGATCGTGCCGGGCGCGCCGGACCGCTCGATCCTCGCCTACCGCATGGCCTCGACCGACCCGGGCGTCGCGATGCCCGAGCTTGGCCGCAGCCTTCACGATCCCGACGGCCTCGCCCTTGTCCGCGACTGGATCGCGGCGATGGAGACGCAATGACTCCGCGTATCCTCGTCGATGCCGATGCCTGCCCGGTGAAGGACGAAATCTACAAGGTCGCCCTGCGCCACGGCGTCGAAGCGCTGATCGTCGCCAACTCCTATATGCGGATCCCCGAACATCCGCTGATCTCGCGAAAGATCGTCAGCGACGGATTCGATGCTGCCGATGACTGGATTGCCGAACAGGCGACGCCCGCCTGCGTCGTGGTCACGGCCGACATTCCCCTTGCGGACCGCTGCCTGAAGGCTGGCGCGAAAGTTCTCAGCCATACCGGCAAGCCCTTCACGCCGGACTCGATCGGCGGCGCTCTCGCCACCCGCGCCATCATGGCGGACCTGCGCGTCGGCGTCTCCGGCATCGGCGCCAGTGGCCCCGCCCCCTTCTCGAAAGCTGACCGCTCCCGCTTTCTCTCGGCGCTCGATACGGCCCTCGTCGCGGTCAGGAAGGCGGTAGGGTAGGGCGCCCGCACACTTGCCCTTAACGGGCGCCGTGGTATGGGCCGCAGATGAGCCAGATCACGCTTCACAAGGGGGATCTCCCCAAAGGCCTCAGCTTCGGCGCTGTCGTGGCGGTCGATACCGAGGCGATGGGCCTCAATCCGAACCGGGATTACCTGACGCTGGTGCAGCTGTCCTCCGGAGACGGCACCGCGCATCTGGTGCAGCTGACCCGGGAGTTCGACTGCCCGAACCTCAAGGCGCTGATGACCGACCCCAAGGTCGTGAAGCTGTTCCATTTCGCACGCTTCGACATCGCCATGATGCGCCGCTGGATGGGGATTTCCGTCTCTCCGGTCTGGTGCACCAAGATCGCCTCGCGCCTCGCCCGCACCTATACCGACAAGCATGGCCTCAAGGACGTTGCCCGCGAAGTCGCCGGCATCGACCTGTCGAAGGCCCAGCAGAGCTCCGACTGGGGCGCCGCCAAGCTGACCGAGGCGCAGATCCAGTACGCCGCTTCGGACGTGCTCTACCTGCACCAGATCAAGGCCGGCCTCGAAGACATGCTGGCCCGCGAAGGCCGGATGGCGCTCGCCGAGGCCTGTTTCGGCTTCCTGCCGGTGCGCGCCGAACTCGACCTCGCCGGTTGGGGCGAGGAAGATATTTTCGCCCATTCCTGAACGCCTGCGGCCCGCGCTTTCACTCCGGCCCTATCGCGGTTAAGCCTATTGCCGCAACCCTCGCAGGATCAGGCCCCCGGACATGGATGCCAGCCTCCATCACGACCCCGCAACGCTCTGGGCGCCGCGCCGACAATTGACGCTGGCGCAGGCGCGCCGGCGGTCAGACCGGGTCCAGCATCTGCGTTACGTGCTGGTCGGCGCAGCGGCGATCTCGATCGGCCTGTTCCTCGGTTTCGTGATCCGCAGCGCCGTCAGCCAGGACGCCGCGCCCCCGGCCGTGCGTGACGATGACGCCGTGACGATGATCAATCCGCGTTTCACCGGGCGCGACTCGTCCGGGCAGGTGTTCACGATCACCGCCGACGCGGCCCAGCGACGGCGCGCCGAGAACGGCGCCGTGGACCTGGTCAACCCCGTGATGCGCGACGGCAAGGGCGCCGAACTGAAGGCGCCGACCGGCTTTTATGACCGCGACAAGGGCGTTCTCGAGCTCTATGAAGCCGTGAACATCACCGACAGCGGCGGCTATTCCTTCATCAGCCGGGGCGCGCGCCTGATCCTCGGCGAGGACCGGGTGGAGGGATTGTCACCTCTCGAAGGCAAGGGCCCTCTTGGTGATATAAGGGCAGACTCGTATGAGATCCTCGACGGCGGCAACCGTATCGTCTTTGAAGGCAATGTGCGCACCGTGATCTATCCTCAACCGGCCGAAGAGCCCGCAACGTCTGAAAGTGAGCAAGATGGCACTCCGTAGAACCGCCGGCGCCGCCCTTTGCCTGGCCTTGCTGGGCGCGCCCGCCTTTGCCCAGATATCTTCCGAGGGCGGCCCGATCTACATCAATTCGGCCCGCACCGAGAGCCTCGAGAACGAGCGCAAGGTGCTGTTGGTCGGCAATGTCGACATCCAGCAGGGCACGGCCCGCCTGCGCGCCGATACGGTGACGATCCGCTTTTCCAGCAAACCGGCCGGTGCCGGTTCGAGCATTGTCGGCGGTTTTGGCCAGGTCGAGAACATAGTGGCCGAGGGCAATGTTTACTATGTGACGCCCGAACTGAAGGCCAAAGGTGACCGCGGCGTTTACGAACTTGCCACCGACACAATCACGATGACCGGCAAGGTCGCCCTGATGCGGGACCGCGACGTTGCCGAGGGCGAAACCCTGCGGATGGAGGTCAAAAACCGCCGCACGACGCTCGAAGGCGGCTCCGGACGCACAAGGATGGTGATCGACCCGTCAACACAACCCGGCCAGAACCCGTGAATTTGACAGGGTAGGTGAAAGCGATCTTAAGCATGGCCGGTTAAGGCTGTGGGAGGCCGGAAAACGGCCGCGGATAGATGGAAATCGGAATGATCGAAGCGGCCGAAGGCCTGGTAGTCAGCAATCTTGCCAAATCTTTTGGCAAGCGCCAGGTCGTCCGCGACGTGTCCCTTTCCCTTCGCCGCGGCGAGGTTGCCGGCCTGCTCGGACCCAACGGGGCCGGCAAGACCACCTGTTTCTACATGATCATGGGACTGATCGGCGCCGATTCCGGGGCGATCTCCATCGACGGCGAGGATGTCACTCGCCTGCCGATGTACCAGCGTGCCCGGCTTGGCGTCGGATACCTGCCCCAGGAGGCCTCGATCTTCCGGGGGATGAGTGTGGAGGAAAACGTCATGGCAGTCGCGGAGCTTGTCGAGAAGGACAGCGCCGCCTGCCGGGCCCAGGTCGACAGCCTGCTCAGTGAACTGCACGTGGAACACCTGCGCAAGCAGCCGGCGACGTCCCTTTCGGGCGGCGAACGGAGGCGTGTGGAGATTGCGCGTGCACTCGCATCCCGTCCGAGCTTCATGCTACTGGACGAACCGTTCACCGGCATCGACCCGCTCGCCATTTCCGACATTTCCGACCTTGTCCGCTTCCTCAAGCAGCGCGGCCTCGGCGTTCTCATCACGGACCACCAGGTTCGCGAGACGCTGCAGATCGTGGACCGGGCCTATGTGATGTATGATGGCGCTGTCCTCTTTGACGGCACGCCGGAAGACGTGTTGCGCAATGACGACGTTCGCAGGGTCTATCTGGGTGAGCAGTTCGCCGCTTGATCTCAGGGGGCAAGGCTTATGGCCATGAAACATTCTCTCGACATGCGCCAGGGCCAGTCCCTGGTGATGACGCCGCAGCTCCAGCAGGCGATCAAGCTGTTGCAGCTTTCCAACCAGGAACTTGCCGAATTCGTCGAGGCGGAACTCGAACGCAATCCGCTGCTGGTGAAGATCGAGGGCGAAGCGACCCCGGCCGCCGAAGCGGTCGAGACGCAGCGCAGCGAGGAGCGCCAGCTGGACGACCGCTCGGCCCAGAGCGAGGCGCGCGAGCAGCTCGATGCGCCGGGCGAGGATGTCTACGAGCCGGGCACGGGTTCGGACGCCGCGATGCCGGCGGATGCCTCCGGCCCCTCGGCGAAGACCGACTGGTCGACCGCCGGAAGTGGTCAGCCGTCTGAAGATTTCGACTATACCGCCAACCTCTCCAGCGATGTGACATTGGCGGAACACCTGCACATGCAGCTGAACTTCGCCGGTCTCTCGAACGCCGACCGGCTGATTGCCGCGCGGCTGATCGACGAGACCGACGAGACCGGCTACCTCCGCGCGCCGCTTGAGGATATCGCGAAATCCCTCGGCGCCGATATTGCCAATGTCGAAGCCGTGCTCGGCGTCTGCCAGGGCTTTGACCCGACCGGCGTGATGGCGCGCTCCATTCCCGAATGCCTCGCGCTTCAGCTCAAGGACCGCGGCCGGCTTGATCCGGCGATGCAGGCGATGCTCGACAATCTCGGCCTCGTGGCGAAACACGATCTCAAGGCCCTGATGGATGTGTGCGGCGTCGACAAGGCCGATATCCAGGACATGCTGCTGGAACTGCGCCAGCTGTCGCCGAAACCCGGCGCGGGCTTTTCCAGCGACACGACTGTCGCCGTGGCGCCGGACGTTTACATCCGCGAGTTGCCGAATGGCATGTACGCGGTGGAACTCAACTCCGACACGCTGCCGCGCGTGCTGATGGACAAGGCCTATTATGCCGAAGTGACCGCGTTGCCGATGCGTGACAAGGAGAAGGAATTCATCTCCGAATGCGCCGCGTCCGCGACCTGGCTGATCAAGTCGCTCGACCAGCGGGCTCGCACGATCCTGAAAGTGGCGAGCGAGATCGTTCGCCAGCAGGACGGGTTCTTTGCACACGGCGTGGCACATCTGCGGCCTCTCAATCTGAAACAGGTGGCCGACGCGATCGAGATGCACGAATCGACGGTCAGCCGGGTGACGACGAACAAGTACATGGCAACGCCGCGCGGCCTGTTCGAACTCAAGTATTTCTTCTCCGCCTCGATCCCCGCGACCGGCGGCGGCGAGGCACATTCGGCCGAAGCCGTCCGTCACCGGATCAAGCAGCTGATCGAGGACGAGCAGCCGGATGACGTGCTGTCGGATGACCAGATCGTCGAAATCCTGACCGGCTTCGGCATCGACATTGCCCGCCGCACGGTGGCGAAATACCGCGAGAGCCTGCATATTCCGTCGAGCGTACAACGCCGGCGGATGGGCAAGGCGGGGTAGGTTTTGAAAGTTCGGGTGATGAGACCCTTCAAAAAGCATCGCTCCGTGAGCGGAGGTGTTGCGTTAGGATTGGGTGGATTGTTTGCAAGAGCCTGATTGGTATGGATTTTACTCCCTGCACGAGGTGTTTTCTTTAGGCGCAAGTTCTGTCGCGCCCGGCTTCAAACGGTCTCAGCCTGTTGCATCTGGTGCCTATCGGGTGTCGATTCTCTCTCATTCATTCTCACTTTTTATCATCTGTTATCACGCGTTATCGATTTTTTTCGCGGCCCCGGCTTTGATGCAGGCGGGTCAGAAAATGACAGCGAACCGGAGACGGCGGCGAGGATAACGCCGTCCGCGACGCTGCCGGATTCGTTGCGGGGAAAAACTGCAGCCTGGCGTCATCCCGGTTTCGCCGGAGGCGAAGACCGGGACCCAGGAGTCGTTTCAAAACAAGGAAGTTTGGATCCCGGACACTTGCTGCGCAATTTCCGGGATGACGACACGATGGGGTCGGTCTGGGGAGCAGATGTAGGCGCAAGGGAATTCCTTGTGCCTACGTTTCCGCCGGTCGAGGGTGACGCGCGAAGGGCGACGTGGAAAATTGCGGCGGTAGCACCCGCTTGCCTGACCCGGTCCCCGCCTGCGCGGGGATGAGCGGGGGAAGGTTTACATCAGAGCTTCGACCTCTGCCCTTGTGGGCAGGCTCGGTTGGGCGCCGGGTTTGGTGCAGGCGGCGGCGCCGGCGGCGACAGCGAAGGTGAGGGCGGCGGTCTCGTTCAGGCCTTCGATCAGGGCGCAGGCGAGGGCGGCGAAGAAGGTGTCGCC
>JBGTKE010000347.1:0-8860 GCA_041744775.1 Hyphomonas sp.
GCGGCGGCTCGAAGGTCGCGACCGAGAACCGGCCATGCCCGGCGAGGCGGGCCGCGTCCATCACGGCCCGGTGGCCGATGTGCAGGCCGTCAAAATTGCCAAGGGCGATCGAGGCGCCGCGCGCGCTGTCGGGCAGTCCGCGATAATCCGCGAAAACAGCCATCAGGCTCCTCGGCTCGGGGCCACGACGTCGGCTTCGCCGGTTATCACGCGCTTGCCCTCGACGAGGCATTCGACCTTCAGGGTCACGCGGTTACCGCGGTCCTGTTTCTCGGCGACTTCGGCGCGCACGGTGACGACATCGCCGATATGAACCGGGCGTTTGAAGCGCATCGACAGGCCGACGAAGATCGCACCCGGACCCGGCAGGTTGTTGCCGAGGATGCCGGAAATATAGCTGGCGGTCAGGGCGCCATGGGCGATCCGCTTGCCGAAGATCGTGCCGGCTGCGAATTCGTCCGACATGTGCAGCGGGTTGAAGTCGCCGGACACTTCGGCGAAGCGCTGGATGTCATTGTCGGTGATCGTGTGCACGGTCTCGTGCGCCTGGCCGATCTGCAGGTCTTCGTATTTGAAACCGGTGAACTTCGTCATGCCGTCGGGGCTCCTGAATCCTTGATAATTTGTCCGTTACACGCCGCTGCGGGCGGCGTCACCACCTGAGGCCTGTCATCGCGTAGGTTGCCACCTCGCCGTAATCTACGAGGAGGTCGGTCACTTCCGCTTCAAAATCCGCGCCATGCTGCTTCAGGCCGGTACCAACATAGAGACTGTCATAACCCTGCAGCCGGGCGCCGCGCACATCCGTGGCCGGGCTGTCGCCGATGCACAGGATGCGCTCCGGCTTCGCCTTGAGGCGGGTCAGGGTTTGCACCGCCAGCTGGTAGATCGGCGCATAAGGCTTGCCCGGATAGATCACCTGTCCGCCGAGGTCCTCGTAGATATCCGCCAGGGCGCCGGCGCACCAGTAGAGCTTGCCGCCGATGCGGACCTGTTTGTCGGGGTTGGCGCACAGCATCGGGATGCCCCTGGCGACGGCGCGGCGGAATTCCTCGCGGTAATCCTCCGGCTGGTCCTTCAGCTGATCGCGCAGGCCGATGCACAGGAGAAGGTCCGCCCGGTCGTCATCGATGAAGGTGTGGCCGAGACCTTCATAGAGGAAGCGGTCATGCTCCCAGCCTTCGTCGCCCCCCAGCCGCCAGACGGTCATGTCCGGCCGTGCGGCGAGTTCGGCGCGGGTCGCATCGCCGGACGAAACGCAAGTATCGAAGGCTGTCATCGGCACGCCCAGCGGCTCGAAAAGGCGGATGACACGTGCGTTGGGCACCGGGGCATTGGTGATCAGGCTCACCTGCCCGCCCTGCTCGCGGAATTTCACCAGCGCGTCGCAGGCCTCGGTGAAGGCGGCGCGGCCATTGTGGATGACGCCCCACACATCGCAGAGGAGTGTGTCATAGCGGGGCGCGAGGCCTTCAAGGCCGGCAGGAAACTGGGGGGCGGTCATGCGGGCGCGAGGTAGGCCGGACCGCCCGCGCGGTCAATCGCCGAGGCCGCAGGCGGCGGCGGGTAGCGGATTGAGCACCCATTGCATAGCGGTCGGGATAGAGACGGACTGGGGCAGGAAACAGCCGCGCAGGCGGTAGACCGTGCCGAGGGTCTCGCCGGAGATATTGTTCGGATCATACTCGCAGGCAAAGAGGCTCGCCGGGTGATCCACAGGCGAGCCCATGCGGACATCAAGCAGCATGTGATTCGAGCCGGTGGGGACCGAGATCACCCCGGCGTCCATGGGGCCGAAGTCGCAGCCTGCGATCGGCGCATAGAAGCCGTCCGCGCCCTGCACCGCCGGCGCGAGCGGCGGGCGGATCGTCAGGTCGAGGCGGACGGGCACGAGGTCCATCAACGGATCGAGGACGGCGGGCGGCAGGTCGTTGCCTTCTTCCGGCAGGGTGCCCGTGATGGCGATGAAGGCGAGGCGCGCCTCGGAAACGGTGGTGACTTCAGGCGCCGGGGCCGGCGCAGCTAGCTCGGTAGTCGAGGGAGCAATGACGCAGGCGCCGACGAGCGCCAGCAGGCTGGCCGGAATCATTCTGGCGATAGGCATGGGTCGCTTTCTCCGCATGGATACTGTCAGGAGGCCAGCAATTTCCGGCGAAATCAAGCCGGTGACCGGTCAGCCGAACTTGAACAGCCGGTCAACGAGGGACTTTGGGGGTTGGGTATCCTCCATCAGGGAGGCTTTGATCGGGCGCGGCGCCCCGAACACATGGCCCTGACCATACGGGATTTCATATTCGAGGATCTCGAGCACGCTGGCCTCGTCTTCGATCTTCTCGGCCACCAGCGTGATGGCGTAGCGCGACAGCACCGCGCTGACTTCCGAGCCTTCGATGCGGCGGTTGATGTTCGAGATCGGGCGTTCTCCCTGCGGATCGCGCAGCTGCTCGATCAGCTGGCTGCCGCCCATCTTCACGAAGCGGACGCCGGCGGCCTGCAGGCGCGGCAGGTCGAGGGCGAGGCTGGTGGCATGGTCGATCGAGAAGCGGAAGCCGAGGGCGGCCAGTTTCTCCATGTTCGCGCGCATCACCGGCGAGCGGGAGTCGAATTTGTCGGCGCGCAGTTCGAAGATCACGGCGCCCGAGAGATCGCGGTTCTCGGTCATGAACTCGAGCACCAGAGGAAACAGGCCGGGATCTTCCAGCGAGGCCGATGCGATGTTGCAGAACACGCCGACGCGGCGGTCGCGTTCGGCCAGGCGCCGGACGATCTGCACGCAGCGGAACAGCATGAAATTGTCGATAGTGCCCATCAGGTTGGCGCGGCGGGCCGCGTCCAGGAAATCGGCCGGCAGGATTAGCGAGCCATCCGCGCGGCGCAGGCGCGTGAAGCCTTCATAGAAGGACACCCGGCGCTGCGGCAACGACACGATCGGCTGCAGGTGCAGGTCGACACGGCCATCCTTGAGCGCATCCCGGACATCGCGAAGGACCGCGTCCTCGACCGGGCTGACCACGCGCTCATTGGTCTTTTCGGCGAGCTGGCGTTCAAACGTCCGCGTAAGCCGGTCGATCAGGCTCTGCAGTTCCTGCATCTCCTTGGCGAGACGCTCGCGCTGTTCGCCCATTTCCTGTTTCAGCGTCTGCTCAACCACGTCGGTGCGGGCCTCGAGCACATTGACCGAGCGAGTGACAGCGGTGACCGATTTTTCAACGGAGGCCATCCGGTCATCGAATTTCCTGGTCGCCGCTCCGGCCCGGGCAAGCACGTGAATCTGTCCGAGGACGGCGGAGGTAATGGCACCGCCCGCGATCGACAGCGGGAGTCCCACAGCGGAATAGGTGAAAATGCCGTAGCCCACGCCTGCGCCGGCGGCGAGGTACAGGAGAAACAAGACAAACGTCATCAGACCAGCACCCGGAAATAACCCATCAATGTTAACAATAAAGCAGAATTGGTTAACGAATTGCTCGGAATTGGTCTGATTTGGCCCCCTGGGCAACCCGGGCCAGAACCGTTGCCCCAACGCAACACGCCGTCACTTCCTGCGCTGTGGCAACGCTTCCGCCATGGACCAGATCCCCCTTCAGGGCTTAACAAATACTTAAGCCTGTTCGATCGTCGCCGGTCCGCGGCCAGTTTGGCCGGAGCGGGGGCGATCTCGGGGGAGACAAGGGCCTCGTCCGAAAGGATGAGGCCCTGTCGTTCTCCGAAAACGGCCCGTCAGCCGATCCGCAGCGTGTCCGGTTCCTCCACAACTTTGTTCTCGATATGCCCGAGACCGTCGATCTCGACGCGCACGGTGTCGCCGGCTGTCAGCCATTTCGGCGGATCGAATCCGGCGCCGACGCCCGCCGGTGTTCCGGTATAGATGACATCGCCCGGCTCCAGCGTGAACGCCGCCGTCAGGTGTTCGATCTGGGCGGCGATATCGTGGATCATCTGCGATGGTTTGCCGGACTGGCGCAACTCGCCGTTGACGAAGGTGCGGATCTCCGCGCCTGAAATATCGCCCGCCTCATCCGGCGTTACGATCGCGGGGCCGAAAACCGCATGCGTATCAAAGCCCTTGCCCATGATCATCGTCTGGCTGGCCTTCTGCCAGTCGCGGACGGAATAGTCGCCGCCTACGCAGTAGCCGGCGATGATCTCCATCGCCCGCGCGCGCGGCACGTGCCGGCCAGCCTTACCGATCACCACGACGAGCTCGCCTTCATAGTCGAGCTGCGCGGAGACTTTCGGCAGGTGGACCAGATCATAGGGACCGTTGGTGGCAGTCACCTGCTTGTTGAACCACTTCTGGACGTCCGGCTTCGCGGTGTTGACGAAGCTGACACTCTCGGCCGCGTGGGCGGCATAGTTGACACCGATACCGAGGATCTTGCCCGGCCGCGCGACCGGTGCGAGGAGGCGGACAGACGCCAGCGGCAGGGTCACCCCGGCCGGCTTTCCGGACAGCGCCTCGCTCAGCGATGTGCCGTAAACAGGCTGGATGATGTCGCCTTCAAGCCGGCCAAAAACCGCCTGCTCACCACTTCGGAACCGAACCAGACGCATGGCGTTACTCCGTCACACTCTACCGTGAATTACATTGCCCGGCGTTCATGTCTCGTTGTGAACGGCTTTGGCAAGGGCTAGGGATAGGGCTTGTAGAGGGGTTACCGTATGCATCTCGGCGTCCGCGCGCAGGAAAGCTCACTGAGCGATGTGTTTGCGCCGGGCGAGCGACTCCGCATGCCGCCTTACCAGCGCAGCTATTCCTGGGGCGAACCCGAGGCGCTGGACCTGCTGGGCGACCTGCAGGAAGCCACCGACGCCCAGATTCCGCATTTCATCGGCGCCGTCGTGTTCGTTCAGGGCGACGACGCGGGCGTGCTGGAAATCGTGGACGGCCAGCAGCGGCTGACCACGCTCACCATCCTGCTCTGCGTGCTGCGCGATCTTGAGCCGGACAAGGACCGCGCCCGCACGCTGCACACCCTGATTGCCGACGAGGCCCGCCCGATCCTGGGCGAAGGCGCCAACTGGCGCATCGCCCTCAACTACCAGGACGGCGCGTTTTTCCGCGACACGATCCAGCGCCCCGCCGCCACGCTGGTGCTCGACGCCGATCCCGGCGAAAGTGAAAGCCAAGGCCGGATGGCCGCCAATGCTGCTGCCTTCCACAAGGAACTTGGCGGCGTCGAACCCGAGAAACGCCGCGCGCTGGCCGAGATCGTGATGAAGGGCTGCGCGCTGGTGCGCGTCGTGGTCGACAACAAGGACCAGGGCTTCAAGGTATTCCGAGTACTGAACACGCGCGGCAAGGAACCAGGCGCGCACGACATCATCAAGACCGAACTTTTCCAGCGCGCCCGGTTCACCTCATTGGAAGCGTCCCGCTATGCCGAGCGCTGGGCTGAGCATGAAGCAGCCCTCGGCGGCACCGCCTTCGACGACCTGCTGCGCCAGATCCGCACGATCTTCGACCGAGGCACCAAGGGCGATATCGTCGCCGCCTTCCAGAGAGGCGCGCTGGCCCGGATCGATGCCCGCAAATTCCTCGACGAGATTCTGCCCGCCTATGTGCGCGCCTACCGCCAGATCGAAACGGCCCAGATCGAGGAGAGCCCACGCGCCGAGGCGATTGCGAACTGTCTGCACCAGATGCGCGCGCTCGAGCAGCAGAACTGGCGCGCGCCGGCCCTGCATTTCCTCGCCGAGCGCGGCGTCGACGATGCCTCGGCGCCGGAGTTTTTACAGAATCTCGAACGCCTCTCCTATGTCGCCCAACTACTGATCCATGACCGCGACCAGCGCGGCCGCCGCTTCTCGCGCGTCACCGAGGCGGTGCGCAATGACCGGGTTCTGCTTTCCAAGACCGGACCGTTCGCGATCTCGCGCGATGAAGGCAAGAAAGTCCGTGAACGGCTGATCGGCCGGTTTGCCACCTTCGGCCAGCGCCGCGCGATTGCGCTTCGGCTGTGCGCCGCGCTGGCCGACGGGCGCACCGTTCCGCCGGAATCGGACGCGACTGTCGAACACGTTCTTCCGCGCACGATCCCCGACGACAGCCACTGGCTGGACACCTGGCCGGATGCTGCGCGGCGCCGCGAGCAGTGCGACACGATCGGCAACTTCGTCCTGCTGACCACCAAGGTGAACCAGAAGGCCGACCGGCTGGACTACCGCGCCAAGAAGGAAATCTACTTCAATGGCGGCGGCGGGCAG
The DNA here is from genome assembly GCA_041744775.1 of Hyphomonas sp. Lineage (GTDB taxonomy): Bacteria > Pseudomonadota > Alphaproteobacteria > Caulobacterales > Hyphomonadaceae > Hyphomonas. Next base: position 6,208 of record JBGTKE010000347.1, read on the forward strand.
GAATTCGCGCTGACACGCGACCTGATGGAACAGGACGCCTGGACACCGGAGATCGTCCGCAAGCGGACAGAAAAGCTTGCCGGCATCCTGGCCGATGCCTGGGGCCTCTAGGCGAAGCCCCAGGTCAGAGCCCGCCGTCGGAACCTCGCGCGAATGCCGCCAAACACGGCCGGCGTTGGACTGGATAGTGGATGACCGGCGCCTGCATTCCCAGCCGCTTGCTCGTTGGCCAGACTGTAGGCATCGAGAAAGACGTTGGTTCCGCCCCGCCAGCCGGAAATTCCCCCGACGTAAACCCTAGCCGATCCGGCGCGCCTCCCCTAGGGTCGGCCGCGAAAACACTGCTGCAACAACACGACAAGGGAGGGCCGCCATGAGCCTGTTCGATCTCAAGGGAAAATCCGCCATCATCACCGGCTCTTCGCGCGGCATCGGCCGGGCGATTGCCGAGGCCATGGCCGACCAGGGCGCCCGGGTGGTGATCTCCTCGCGCAAGCCGGGCCCCTGCCAGGACGTGGCCGACGCGATCAACAAGAAGCACGGCGACGGCACGGCGATCGCGATCCCGGCGAACATCTCGTCCAAGGAAGACCTGCAGGCGATGGTCGACGAGACCGACAAGTCATTCGGCCAAATCGACATCGTCGTCTGCAACGCGGCCTCCAACCCCTATTACGGCCCGATGGCCGGCATCTCGGATGATGCCTTCACCAAGATCCTGCAGAACAACATCATCTCGAACCACTGGCTGATCCAGATGGTCGCCCCGCAAATGCGCGAGCGCAAGGACGGCGCGATCATCATCGTCTCGTCGATCGGCGGCCTGCGCGCTTCGCCGGTGATCGGCGCCTACAACATCTCGAAGGCGGCCGACTTCCAGCTCGCCCGCAACCTGGCCGCCGAATTCGGCGCTGACAATATCCGCGTCAACTGCATCGCGCCGGGCCTGATCAAGACTGACTTTGCAAAAGCCCTCTGGGACAATCCGGAAACCCTGAAACGCGCCCTCACCGGCACGCCGCTGAAGCGCATCGGCGAGCCTGAGGAGATCGCCGGCGCGGCGGTCTACCTCGCCTCGAAAGCGGGCGCTTACATGACCGGGCAGATGCTGGTGGTGGACGGCGGGGCGACGGTGACTTGATCCCTGTCATCCCGGCCCGCGCAGCGCGTGAGCCGGGACCTTAATTCAGCAAGCGCCGCCACAAGGCCCCGGATCTTCGCTGCGCTCCGTCCGGGATGACAGTCCCGGCAACCACTCCCATCTGGAAACTCCGTACCCTGAATGACCACTCGCACCGAACTCTCCGCCCAGCAACAAGCCTTCTTCGCGCGTCTCCGCTCCGGCGAATGGGAACTGCCGAACGGCATCCGCAATCTCGGCATCAAGCCGCACGAATGGCTGAAGGATGTCGCCTATGGCTACACGCGCTATGAGTGGCCGAATACGGGCGACCGCGACATCCAGCCAGACCGCGTCTTCGGCGGCTGGGTCGCCGGCCTTTCGGATCATATCGTCTCGATGACCATGGCCAGCGCCCTCGATGACGGCGAATGGTTTACCACGATGGAACTGCAGACCCGCATCCTGCGTCCCGTCCCGCACGGCCTGATCACCATCGAAGGCCGCCTGATCAGCCGGGGCAAGACCACCGCCCTCGTCGAAGCCGACTGGCGCGACGACAAGGGGCGCCACCTCGCGCGCATCACCGCCGCCAAGGCGATCCGCGCGATGACGGAGCTGCGTCCGGCGGGCTGAACGCAACCGGTACGCGCCTTGCACAATTTTAATGGAATAGATGCCGGCCTGCCACGTTGATCCAGTATCAACAGGAGGCACAGATGAAAAAGCCCATGAAATACCTTGCACTGGCCGCAGCCTTCAGCCTGTCTGGAGGCCTCGTGGCGGCGCCCGCGTCGGCGCAGCTTCGCCTGGGTGTCGGCGTTCCGGATGTCGATGTGAATGTCGGCGCGCGGGTCGAAACCCGCACCACCGGCCCCTATGTGTATCAGGGCTACGAGTCCGGTTACTGGCACCCACGCGGCGACGTTTATCGCCGCTATTACTGGGATGCCCGGTATGACGGCTATGACTGTTACGAGGCTTTTCAGTACACGTACGAACGCGGTCACCGCGTCCGGTACGAATCGACCTTCTGTTACGACCGGTATGACCGCCCTTACGAAGTACGTCAGACGCGAATAGTCGCGAAGGTTCGCTGATCTGCACCGCCACGCCTGCAAGATCCCCGTGCCAGATGGCGCGGGGATTTTCAGGGCAGCAGCAGGCAGGCATCGCCGTAAGAATAGAACCGGTAGGTTTCGCGGATCGCATGCGCATAAGCGGCCTGCATCACATCGGTATCCATCAGGGTACAGACGAGCATGAACAGGCTCGATTCCGGCAGGTGGAAGTTGGTGACGAGTGCGTCCGTCGCGCGGATCCGGTCACCGGGCTTGAGAAAAATATCGGTCGGCCCGGTTGCCGCGTTCAGGGTGCCGTCATCCTCTGCGCAGCTTTCAAGGGTGCGCATCGCGGTTGTCCCTACCGGAACGATCCGGTGGCCCGCCGCGCGCGCCGCGTTGAGCCGCTCGGCCACGTCGGGTGTGAGCCGGCGCCATTCTTCGTGCAGCTTGTTCTCGGCAATGTGCCTTG
>JBGTKE010000348.1:0-1756 GCA_041744775.1 Hyphomonas sp.
GGCGCGGCTCGTCGGCGACGACATGCGGCAGGCTGCCGGCCACGGCGCTGCCATCCGAAAGGATTGCGGCGGCGCCCTTCTGGATCGCCATCGGTGCGAACGCGCTGCCATCGTGCACGCTGCCCTGCAGGGCGGCGAAAAGAAAGCCGGGCTCAACGTTCCGGCTGTCGGCCGTCATTCCGAGGATCTCGGTCTCGCCGTTCTCGGCAAGCGGGAAGAGGTCCTTCAATTTCACAGGGCACTCCTTTCTGGGGTCCTTGCGGTTGGGCCTGGCCGGGCAGGACGCACATCGTCGAAGCGCGGGGTGACGCCCAGCAGCGGCGCGACGCGTTCGATGATCCGGCCCGCCACGGGGGCCGCACTACCGGACGCCGTTGCACCTCGGCCAAACCTGGCCTTCGGATTATCCAGCGTCACGATCAGGGCATATTGCGGGCCGTCCGCGGGAAACACCGCCGCAAAGCTCGAGATATTGGCATTCTTGTCATAGCCGCCAGCGACCGGCTTCTCGCCTGTACCGGTCTTGCCGGCCACGCGGTAGCCCGCCACTTCGGCGCTCGCACCCGTGCCGCGGATCACCGATTCCCGCATCATGCGGGTGACGATCTCGGCGGTGATCGCCGACATCAGGCGCTGGGGCTGCACCTCGCGCTGCGGGTCAAGCAGCAGGGTCGGCGGCGCCATCTCGCCGCCATTGCCGAGCGCCGAGAAGGCGGCGAGGAATGCGAGCGGCGAGACCGACATGCCATGGCCATAGGAGATCGTGGCCGCTGTCACATCGTCGAGATGCTTGGGCACGAGCGGATGCTCGCTGCCCGGCAACTCGATGGGCGCGCGGCTCATCAGCCCCGCCGCATTCAGGAAATCGCTCTGGCGACGGATGCCCAGCGAGCGCGCCACATGCACGGTGCCGATATTGGAACTCTCGACGATGATCTCGGTCAGGTTCGCGGCATTCGCGAACCGGTGCGTGTCCTTCACTTCGAAGGCACCGACGGGGACCGGCTGGCTCACGTCGAACTGGTCGCCCGGGCGCACGGCGCCGGCTTCCAGCGCGGCCGCCAAGGTCAGCGGCTTGAACACCGAGCCAAGCTCGTAGACCGCGCCGATCGCGCGGTTCAGGCGGGCGGGATCGTTGGACGGAAAGTCGGACGGGCGGTTCGGATCAAAGACCGGCCAGCTCGCCATCGCCAGCACCTCGCCGCTGCGCGTGTCCATCAGGATGGCGGCTGCGCCTTCGATGTCGAATTCGCCGGCGGCGGTTGCCAGTTCGGCTTCGAGCGCCGTCTGCGCCTGGATGTCGAGTGTCAGGCGCACGGGCGCGCCGCCTGCCGCGAGCGCGTCATTGAAAGAATGCTCGACCCCGGCAATCCCCTTGCCGTCCACGTTCACCTGGCCGAGCACATGTCCGGCCAGTTCGCCGAGCGGGTAGGCGCGCCGCGTTTCCGTTCGGAAGCCCAGGCCTTCGAGCCGCAGGTCCATCACCGTTTCGCGCTGGCGTGGCGTCAGACCGCGTTTCACCCAGACGAACTGTTTCGCCGGATCAGACAGCCGCGCCTGAAGGTCGGCAAGGCTCAGTTCGGGGAAGGCCGCCTTCAGTCCGGCCGACACTTCCACCGGATCCCAGATCAGGCTCGGATTCGCCCACAGCGACGACATCTCGACGGAGGTCGCCAGCAACTCGCCATTGCGGTCCAGGATATCGCCGCGCAGCGCCTTGGGTGCAGCCGCTGCCGTCAGCGTCGCCGCGCCGCTG
>JBGTKE010000349.1:0-1867 GCA_041744775.1 Hyphomonas sp.
GATCAGGTTCACCACCCCCTGCGGCGCCGCCAAGGCCTGTTCACCTTCGCTAAGCCCGGCGCGCCCCGCTGCGGCGCGCGCTGCTGCCTCGGTCCAGCCCTCGAAGGCGACCTCCGGCAGCAGTTCGGCCAGCCAGCGGCGGCGAAGGATTTCGGAAGGGGGCAGGGTCATCGTAAATTCCGCACAGGCTAGGGCTTGGCGAGTCCGCTTCCCCCGTGATATAGGCCGCGCTTTCCGGGCTGTCAGGCCCTGTCTGCCGCATTTCCGGGCCAAGCGCCCGAACCGAACCCGATGGAGAAGTCCTATAGTACAGATCGTCGTCCGCGATAATAACGTCGAGCAAGCCCTGCGCGCGCTGAAGAAGAAGATGCAGCGCGAAGGCCTGTTCCGGGAAATGAAAGCGCGTCAGGCGTTTGAAAAGCCTTCCGAGAAGAAAGCCCGCCAGCGTGCCGAAGCCGTGCGCCGGGCCCGCAAGCTCGCCCGCAAACGCGCCCAGCGCGAAGGCATCGTCTAGAAATCACACCTGCTGCCTGCCCGGGCCGCGCTTTTCTCCTGCGCGATAAGCCGGGGTAGGACATGACAGCCAGACACTTCCTGTTCGCCGCGATCGCGCTCCTGTCCGGGGGTGCGGCTCGCGGCGAAACCGTGTTGTGGGATATTGCCCCGGAGGTCTCGGAGGGCGGCGTCACCGGTCTCCACTTCGCGCTCACCTTCGCCGGCGACGCCGACGGCGAAACCGAACTCTCCCTGCCGAACGACTGGGGCGGAGAAAACCAGCTCTATCTCAGCCTGAGCGGTATTGCCGCCGAAGGGGCAGTCCTTTCGCCCAGCGACGATCCCGCGCGCCTGCGCCTGACCCACGCCCCCGGCGCGGACATCACTCTCACCTGGCAGATCCCCTCTGACACCGGCGGCCCGCCGGCCAGCAAGCAGGACGGCGGCAATGACTACCGCCCGGTCTTCAGCCCGGACTTCTTCTACGTGATCAGCCACACCGCCCTGATCCGTCCGGACCATATCGACGGCGACACGCCCGCCAGGGTGAACCTCACCGCCTTCTCCGAAGAGGGCATTCCGTTTGTCTCCGACCTCGAGCATGATGGCCTGACGCTCGACCGCCTGCCCGAAAGCGTCTTGTTCGGCGGCAACATCCGCGTCATCGATGCCGGCAATGGCGGCCGCTTCGCACTGGCGGGCACACTCGAGCACATCAGCGACGAAGAGTGGCGGGACGTCTTCGGGAAGATCGCAGCCGACCAGCACGCCTACTGGCAGACCGGCCACGCCTCCTTCCTCGTCACGCTCTTCACCATCGACAGGGGCCCGGACGCCTACTCCGTCGGCGGCACGGGGCTCAGCGACGCCTTCTCGCTCTTCGTCACCCCGAACATGCGTCTCGACACCGCCCTGCCGATCGTCGCGCACGAGATGATGCACAGCTGGGTTCCCGGCCGCATCGGGCGCATGCCGGACGAGACCGAGGCCGCCGATTACTGGCTGTCCGAAGGCTTCACCAACTGGACCACCTGGCGCACGCTGGTGCGCGGCGGTCTTTGGACACCACAGGATTTTGCCGCTGCCTTCAACAAGTCGCTGAACGGCTACGACACGTCCTCCGTGAAGAATGCATCCGCAGCGGAAGCCGCTGCCGGGTTCTGGGCGCGGAGCGACTATCAGGACCTGCCCTATGACAAGGGCATGCTGATCGCCGCCTGGCTCGACCATGAAGTCCGCCTACGGACGAATGGCGCGGTGGATCTCGACGAAATCCTGCTCGGCATGCAGTCCGCTGCCTCCGCCGCGCCGGACACGCGGGCGACCGACCTGCTGTTTGCCACGCTCGCGACCGGGGCCGGCTGGGACGCAC
>JBGTKE010000350.1:0-3016 GCA_041744775.1 Hyphomonas sp.
AGCTCGGCCGCTACGCTGTGGCGGGTCCGGCCGAGCTGGTCGTCTCCGGCGCGTCCTTTCCCGGCGAGGCCGTGCTCACGGACGCGGCCGGCGTAGCCGTCAGCCTGACCCTGCCGTTGACGCCCGAACTGCTGGCGGCGATCGCCACAACCGTATCGGCCCGCCTCATCATCGCGGACGGCTATGCCTCCTCGAACGACGATACCAACGGCGCGTTGCCCGGTTTTGCCGGCCAGTGCAGCCTGAAGTCAGGCGTGCCGCTTCCGGCGCGCTGATCAGCCGAGAATGGCGCGGAAGCGGCGGCTGCCCTGAAGCGTCCGTCCGCCCGTCAGCGACACTTCGAAATCCCCGGATCCGGTCGGCTGGAGCGCACCGATATGCGCCTTGTTGACGAGGCGCGAGCGGTGGATGCGCACGAAGCCGAGGCCGGCGAGCTTGCGCTCCCATGCCGCAAGCGTGCCGCGGATCAGGTGCTTGGCCTGGGCCGTGTGGATCTCGACATAGTTTCCGGCAGCTTCGAGGAAGAGGATATCCGCCGGGGCGACGAACAGCGTCCGGCCGCCATCGCGCACCTCGATCCGTTCTGGCGGCGGTGCGGCATTGGCGGCCTCCCTGCGCCGCGCCAGCCAGAAAGCGGCCGTGAAGACGGCCACGAAGATCGCATAGGTGATGACGTCCTTGCGCCACTCGTAGAGCACGGTCAGCCACACACCGCTGCCGAAGAAATCATAACTCCGGCCGAGCAGGGCATAGACCACCTGACGGACGCCGTAGATCCCGGCAATGTGCACCAGGGCAAACGGAACCGTCAGGCCCATATGCACGGCAAGCGAGGTCCAGATGCCCGGCCCTTCGAGCGGCCAGCGGCGGACCGCGCGCCCGACCAGCGGGGCCATCAGCACGAGAATCAAGGCGCTCGAGAATTCCCACAGGAAGGGTTCGGCCGGGTGGACCGGCAAATCAAGGCGTTGCAGTTCGATCAGCACCGAGGTCGCATTGACGATGCAGACCGGTATCGACGCGAGCGCGATCACGCCCCACGGGCCGAGGCGAGAGCGGCTCTCGCCGCTTGTCCCGGATGCGCTGCCGTCTGTCACACTTCGCTTTCCGCTCGTCACCGGCTGCTGCCGTTTGCGGCTTAGGCCTAGCCGTGCGGCAAGGCGCGCGCAAGAACGCCGGCATGACCCAACGACGTTATGACCTTGACTGGCTCCGCATCACCGCCTTCGGGCTGTTGATCCTCTACCATTGCGGCATGTTCTACGTGTCCTGGGACTGGCACGTGAAGTCCAGCCGGGCGAGCGAGACCATAGAGCCGCTGATGATGCTGACCAGTCCCTGGCGGCTGACGCTGCTGTTCCTGATCTCGGGCGCCGCCACGCGGTTCATGGCCGACAAGATGAAGGTGGGCGCCTTCCTGTCAGCCCGGATGGGACGCCTCTGGCCGCCGTTGCTGCTCGGGGTGTTCGTGATCGTGCCGCCGCAGTCTTACTACGAAGTGTTCGAAGCGCTTCAAGCCATGGGCCAGCCCCCGAGCCCGGTGCTCGACAATTTCTATGTGAAGTATGCAACTGCCTCCGGCGGCTGGTGCGACGCGGAGGGGTGCCTGACGACCCCGACCTACAACCACCTCTGGTTCGTCGCCTATCTGATCCTCTATACGCTCGCGCTGGCGATCCTGATGCCTTTGCTCCGGCGGCTGCCGGCAAAGCGGCTGGCGGTGCTGATTTCTGGGCCGGGCCTGTTCCTGACGCCCTGGCTGCTGCTGACAGCCGCGCGGCTGACACTGTTTCCCCTGTTCGGCGAAACGCATGATTTCCGCCAGGACTGGTACCTTCACACCATCTACCTGGCCGTCTTCCTGTTCGGCTATGGCATCGCCAGGCATGAGCCCTTCTTTGAGGCGGCGGTACGAATGCGCTGGGCCGCGCTGGCGATCGCGGTCGGCGCCTGGATTGCGCTGGTCACCTACTTCCAGCTGGCGTCCGATACGCCGCCCGACTGGCTGCGCCAGATCTTCCGGGCCGTGCGTGAGGCGCTGGCCTGGGGCGCCATCCTCGCCGCCATCGGCTTCTTCCACCACCATTTTGCTCATGCCGATGGCCCGGTCCGGCGCACGCTCTCCGAGGCAGTCTTTCCCTTCTACATCCTCCACCAGACGATCATCGTCGTGGCCGGTCACCATCTCGACCCCCTGCGCCTTCCGCTCTGGGTGGAAGCGTCCCTGCTGATCGGGCTGACAGCGGCGGGTTGCTGGCTGTTCTATGAATTGGGCCGGCGGACAGGACCGCTCCGGGTCTGGTTCGGCCTGTCCGCTCCGGCGCCCCGGCGGCAGGTTGTGGCGGCCTGATCCGCCAGACTCCTCCTCGCGCTTGCCGGAATCCCTGCGAGCCTGTATGGCGCAGCCCAGCATTGCGAAGTCTTGGCCGGATTGGCCGGTCAGCTGGAGAAGGCATGTCGAAAGAAGAACTCATCGAATTCGAAGGCACGGTCGTCGAACTGCTGCCCAACGCGACGTTCCGCGTGAAACTCGAAAATAACCACGAAATCATCGCGCACACTGCCGGCAAGATGCGGAAAAACCGCATCCGCGTCCTCACGGGCGACAAGGTCATGATCGAAATGACCCCGTACGACCTGACCAAGGGCCGCATCACCTACCGCTTCAAGTAACCCGGCGTGCCGGGCAAGCCGCCGCTCATCCTCGCGAGCGCCAGCCCCCGGCGTCTCGAGCTGCTCGCGCAGATCGGCCTGGTGCCCGACAAGGTCGCCCCCACCGACATCGACGAGACCCGCCGCAAGGACGAATCCCCCCGCGCGCTGGCGCAGCGGCTGGCGCGGGAGAAGGCAGCGGCGTGCCCGGACACGGGGTATGTCCTGGCAGCCGATACGGTCGTGGCGGTGGGGCAGCGCAATCTCGAGAAGGCGGCGAACGAGGCCGAGGCGGAAGCGTTCCTGCGCGTCCTGTCCGGCCGGGCGCACCAGTGCATCACCGGCGTTGCCGTGCGCGCGCCGG
>JBGTKE010000351.1:0-3872 GCA_041744775.1 Hyphomonas sp.
AAGGGTCTCGCGCCCGCGAACCGCGAGGCCGCCGCACGCGCCACGCTGGATGCCGCCGAAGCCGCCGTCAATTCCGCCAGGGTCGAACTCGGCCGCACGCAAATCCGCGCGCCCTTCGACGGCGTCTTCGAGCGCCGTCTGGCCGAAGCCGGTGATTACCTCAGCCCGGGCTCCGCCTGCGGCCTGCTGGTCGACCTCGATCCGGTGATTGTTGCGGCCGAAGTGACGGAAGCCGAAGCCGGCCTCCTGAAAACCGGCATGCCCGCCAGCGTGCTGCTCGCCGATGGCCGGACCTTCCCCGCGAAGCTGCGTTATGTTGCGCGGACCGCCAGCGCGCAGACCCGCACCTTCCCGGTGGAAGCCGAACTTGAAACCGGCGACGCGCTCGTCGCGGCCGGTGTGACCGCGACCCTCAGCGTGCCGGCGGGCGATGTACCCGCAACGCTGATCGCCCGCTCGCTGCTGACCCTGTCGGATGCCGGCGAGCTCGGCGTGCGCCTCGTGATGAACGGCGATACCGTCGCCTTCGCCCCGATCCGCGTGATCGACGAGACGCCGGAAGGCGCATGGGTGACGGGCCTGCCCGAAACCGCGACGCTGGTCGCCATCGGCCAGGACTACCTCAATGACGGCGTGAAAGTGCGTCCTGTGGCGCAGGGCGGAGCGCGGCCATGACCAGCCTGATCGACGGCGCCATTGGCCGGGCGAGGATGGTGATCGCCATCCTGATCTGCGCCGTACTGGCCGGGACCGCGACCTATATCGGCCTCCCGAAGGAAGCCGATCCCGACATACCGATTCCGTACGTGGCGATCACCATCCCGCTGTCCGGCGTGACGCCGGAAGACGCCGAGCGCCTGCTGGTGCGTCCGGTCGAACAGGAAATCCAGGCCCTCGAAGGCCTCAGGACATTCAGCTCCTATGCCGCTGAAGGCGCCGCGCAGCTGGTACTCGAGTTCGAGATCGACGTGGATGTCGACCAGGCCGTGCTGGACGTCAAGGACAAGGTGGATATGGCGAAACGCTATTTCCCCGCCGACGCGCGCGAGCCCATCGTCACCGAATTCAACGCCGCGCAGTTTCCCGTGCTGGTGGTCAACATCTATGGCGACGCGCCGGAGCGCGGCCTAGCCCGGATCGCCGAAGACCTCAAAGACCGGATCGAAGCCGATCCCGGCGTCCTTGAAGCGCGGGTGCAGGGCAAGCGCGAAGAGCTGCTCGAGATCGTCATCGATCCGGTGAAGCTCGAAACCTACAACATCTCCTACCAGGAGATTTATGCGGTCGTGAACGCCAACAATCAGCTGATCCCGGCTGGCCTGATCGATACCGGACAGGGCAGTTTTGCGGTCAAGGTTCCTGGCATCATCCGCTCCGGCGCCGACGCGCTGAGCCTGCCGATCAAGCGTACCGAAGACGCCGTCGTGACGCTCGGCGACGTGGCCGAAGTGCGCCGCACGTTCAAGGATGCGACCGGCTATGCCACCTTCAACGGAGAACAGGCCTTGCTGGTCGAAGTGGTGAAACGCACCGGCGCCAACATTCTCGACACCGCCAACAGTGTCCGCGCGATCCTCGGCGACGAGAGCCAGAAATGGCCGGCCACCGTGCGCGCAGAAATCACGTCGGACCTGTCCGAAATGATCGGCGACCAGCTCGGCCAGCTCGAAAGCTCGATCATGACGGCGATCGTTCTGGTCATGATCATCGTGGTCGCGGCGCTCGGCATCCGGTCGGCCACACTGGTGGGCATCGCGATCCCGTCCTCCTTCGTGATCGCGTTCCTGTTTCTCGGCGCCTTCGGCTACACGATCAACATGATGGTCATGTTCGGCATGGTCATCGCGGTCGGCATTCTCGTGGATGGCGGCATCGTCGTGACCGAGTATGCGGACCGGAAGATGGCCGAAGGCATGCACCGGAAGCAGGCCTATGCCATGGCTGGCAAGCGCATGTTCTGGCCTGTCGTATCCTCGACCCTGACCACGCTCGCCGCCTTCGTGCCTTTCCTTTTCTGGAACTCCATGCCCGGCAAGTTCATGGCTTACCTGCCACTGACGCTGATCTTCGTTCTAACTTCGTCGTTGGTCGTCGCCCTCATCTTCCTGCCTGTGCTCGGCACGGTCATCGGCGGACGCTCCGGCGGCACGGACGAAAACCTGGCCGCTCTGGCGGCGGGCGGCGATCCGCGCAGCGCCAAAGGCTGGATCGGCGGCTATGTGAAGATCGTGTCGGAAACCATCCGCCGTCCCCTGATGACCACCGGCGCGATTTTCGCCGTCGTGTTAGCGATCTTCTTCTGGTTCGGGTCTGAACAGCACAAGACGGAATTCTTCCTCGATATCGAACCCGAACAGGCCTTCGTCTTCGTGCAGGCACAGGGCGCGCTATCGGCGGCCGAGAAAGCCGAGTTTGTCGGTCAGGCCGAAGCTGCCATTTCGGACATTCGCGGCATCACCGCGATCTCGACGCGCACGGGAGTCTCCTCGTCCGGCTTCAGTTTCGATGGTGTGAGCGGTGTGCCGCTCGATACGATCGGCCAGATCCTGCTGGACATCAACACAACCTCCGACGGCGACTTCAATGCCCGAGAGACGCTTGAAGAGGTGCGCACGCGCCTTGCCGAGATTCCGGCGCTGCGGTTCGAGATCAAGGCGCGCGAGCAGGGCCCGCCCACCGGCAAGGATGTGCAGGTTGCGCTGCTCGGCAACGACTCTGCCGCCCTCGACCGCACAGCCTCCCTGATCCGCAGCTGGCTGGAAGCGCGCGATGACGTGATCGAGATTGACGACTCCCGGCCCCTGCCGGGCGTGGAGTATCAGCTGACCGTGGACCGATCCGAAGCCGGCAAGTTCGGTGTGGACATCGCCCAGATCGGGGCGGCGGTTCAGCTGGTCACCAACGGGGTTCTGGTCGGCCGGTACCGCCCGGACGATTCGAATGAAGAAGTTGATATCCGCGTCCGGTTCCCGGAAGGCGACCGGTCGGCCTCGGCCCTCGACACGCTGAGAATTGCAACGCCGCAAGGCAACGTCCCGCTGTCACTCTTCGTGACGCGCGAGGCCGCCCCCCGCGTCAGCCAGATCGAACGGCGCGATGGCAAGCGCGTGATCGATGTGCGCGGCAATGCGAAGGAGCAAGGCACCGGCGGCGCGCTCGTGGCGGAGCTTAAGACTTATCTCGCGGGACAGGACCTGCCCCGGGGCATGGACGTCCGGTTCGAAGGCGCCGACGAAGACACGGCCGATGCCGGCGCCTTCTTCGCTGGGGCCGCGCTGGCGGCGCTGTTCATGATGGCCGTGATCCTGCTCTGGCAGTTCAACAATTTCTGGCAGGTGGCCCTCACCCTCTCGGCCGTGATCCTCTCGACCGCCGGCGTGCTGGTCGGCGTCAACCTGCTGCTGCCTTATGTCAGTATCCTGATGATAGGTACCGGCATCGTCGCCCTCGCGGGTATCGTTGTGAACAACAACATCATCATGATCGATACGTTCAACCGCCTGCGCGAGGATGGCCGGACGCCGGAAGACGCCGCGATTGCGACGGCTGCCCAGCGGATCCGCCCGATCCTCCTGACGACCGGGACGACGATGTTCGGCCTGTTCCCGATGATCATCCAGATGAATGTGAGCTTCCGCGAAGGCGCGATCAACTTCGGCGGCGCCAGTTCCGAATGGTGGGTGCAGCTGGCGACGGCGGTGGTGTTTGGCCTCGGCTTCTCGACGACGATGATCCTGCTGGTCACCCCGGTCTGGCTGCTGGCGCCGCACCGTGTCGGGCGCTGGTCGGTACGCGTGTGGCAGCGGTTCCGCCCGCCGCTGATGGCCCGCCTGCGGCGCCCGAAGGCGCGGGACGGAATCGACCCGTCCGCC
>JBGTKE010000352.1:0-8509 GCA_041744775.1 Hyphomonas sp.
GCGACGCGCATTCCTCTGTCACCCTGCTGGCCGGCCTTGCGGGCGGCGCGGCCTTTGCGCTGGCGGCCCAGGTCACATCGGAAAAATCCCGCGCGGTCCGCCTCGCGGCGCTCGCCAATGTCGCGGCGGTCTGCGCCGCGATAGTGCTTGTCAGCGGCCCGCAATGCCTCGCCAATCCGCTCGATGCGCTTTCAGCAGACGCACGCGAGCTCTGGCTCGCCCGCGTCGACGAGGCCCGCCCGACCTTCGCCTATATCGATGGCCGTCTCGACGAGTTCCTCTTCCGCTTGGGCACGATGGCGACCGGCCTCGGCGCCGCGATCTTCCTGGCCCTGCGCCGAGACAACCTGCGCGCCCAGCTCCTGTTCATCCTGCTGCTGACGGTGTCGCTGCTCTTTGCGCTTTACCAGACGCGCTTCTATGTCTTCGGCCAGCTCTTCGCCGTCCTGCCGCTTGCATTGCTCGCGGCGCGCATCCAGTCGGGCGAGGTGGGCCCGTCGGTGCCGCGCCTCGCCTATCTCGCTGTTCTCGTCGTTTCGGTCCCCATGCTCTGGGGCCTCGGCGGATCCATCCTCGCGCCGTCAAGGGTCCCACCTGCTGTGCCGGTCGCGGAGGCTTGCGATCCGCGAGCCACCTACGCCGCGCTGAACACGCTGCCACCCGGCCGCATCCTCGCGCCCGCGTCCGACGCCCCTGGCCTCTTGCTGGAGACCCGCCACAACGTGCTCTATGGCCACTATCACCGCAACCAGGCGGGAATCGACGCCGCCCTCGCCATCTTCACCAGCCCGCCGGACGCCGCCCGCGCAGGTCTGCGCGCCGCTCGTGTCGACTATCTCCTCGTCTGCCCGTCCGACGCCGACATGCGCTTCTTCGCCGGTCATGCCCCCAAAGGCCTCATCGGCGAAGTGCTCGCCGGTAACGCCCCGGCCTGGCTCGAGCCGGCCCTCTTTGCCGGCCCCGCCACGATCTACCGCATCAAGCGAAACTGACGCGCATCAGCCGGTGGGCCCGTGAGTGCCCATCGCCGCGTCATCGATCTCGCTGGCCCGGATATAGCCGCGCCGCGACTGCAGGCGTCCGAGGTAAGCCTCCACCTTCGGTGTCTTCGGGATCGATCCGAACTGGGCGCCCCAGCTGATCTGCGAGCCCATGTACACATCCAGCGCCGAGAATTTCGGGCCGAGCAGGAAGCCGTCCTCCGGCACCGCCCCGAGCAGCGCATCCAGGGTCCGGTCAAAGTCGCCATAACCCGCCATCGCGGATTTCTCCGGGGGCAAATCCACTCCGATTGCACGGTTGACGCTCGCCTGCTCCCACGGGCCGGCCGCAAACAGCATCCAGCGATAATAGTCCGCCCGCCGGTCCAGACGCGGCGCCAGATCCGCCTTTGGAAAGGCATCGGCAAGGTAAAGACAGATCGCCGCACATTCGGTCACCACCCGCCCCTCGTGCACGATCGCCGGAACCTTCCGCATCGGGTTGATCGCCGCATAGTCTGGCGCAGCCATTTCGGGCCCATACCGCAGGTGCCGGGTCTCATACGGCGCACCGGTCTCTTCCAGCATCCAGCGCGCAATCCGCCCGCGCGACATCGGGTTTGTGTAGAATATCAGACTCATCCGGGCCGTCCCATTTGTTCACGTTTTGATCTTGCGACCGCCGCCCGCCGGAGTCAACCGGGTTCCCCTAAGGGAAAACGCCCACTTGACCCTCTCGCACAAAAATTGCACCCCGCACGCGACCATCCGCCTTTGTGTGTTTTTGAGGGATTTCCCATGCGTGTCGCGATTATCGGAACGGGCTATGTCGGCCTCGTTTCAGGCGCCTGTTTTGCCGATTTCGGCCATGTCGTCACCTGCGTGGACAAGGACATGTCGAAGATCGACAAGCTGCACGCGGGCATCATGCCGATCTACGAGCCGGGCCTCGATGATCTCGTCGCCAAGAACGTCAAGGAAGAGCGCCTGTTCTTCACCACCGATGCCGCCGTCGCGGTGAAGGATGCCGACGCCGTATTCATCGCAGTCGGCACCCCGTCCCGCCGCGGCGATGGCCATGCCGACCTCTCCTATGTCTACGCCGCCGCCGAAGAGATCGGCCAGATGATGAACGGCTTCACCGTCATCGTCACCAAATCCACCGTCCCCGTCGGCACCGGCGACGAAGTCGAAGCCATCATCAAGAAGGTCCGCCCCGACGGCGACTTCGCCGTCGTCTCGAACCCCGAATTCCTGCGCGAAGGCGCCGCCATCAAGGACTTCAAGATCCCGGACCGTGTCGTCGTCGGCACTGATGACGAGCGCGCCAAGCAGGTGATGCGCGAGCTTTACCGCCCGCTCTTCCTCAACGAGACGCCGATCCTGTTCACCGCCCGGCGCACGTCGGAGCTGATCAAGTACGCCGCCAATGCCTTCCTCGCCGTGAAGATCACCTTCATCAACGAGATGGCAGACCTTTGCGAGAAGGTCGGCGCCAACGTCCAGGAAGTCTCGCGCGGCATCGGCCTCGATGGCCGCATCGGCAAGAAATTCCTGAATGCCGGCCCCGGCTATGGCGGCTCCTGCTTCCCGAAAGATACCCTCGCCCTCACCAAGACCGCCAATGACTATGGCAGCCCGGTGCGCATCGTCGACACCGTCGTCGAGGTCAACGCGGCCCGCAAGAAAGCCATGGCGTCGAAAGTCATCGCGGCGATGGGCGGCGACGTGAAGGGCAAGACGATCGGCGTGCTCGGCCTCGCCTTCAAGCAGAACACCGACGACATGCGCGACGCGCCCTCGCTCGACATCCTGCCCGCCCTCACGGCGGCCGGCGCCAAAGTCGTCGCCTATGACCCGGAAGCGATGAAGGAAGCCGCCCACCTTCTAGACGGCATCGAGTTCGCCGACAGCGCGTACAAGGCCATCGAAGGCGCCGACGCGATGGTGATCATCACCGAGTGGGACTCCTTCCGCGCGCTGGACTTCGAACGCATCAAGGCGGCGATGAAGTCCAACATCGTCATCGACCTGCGCAACATTTACTCGCCGGAAGACATGGCCAAGCATGGCTTTGCCTATACGTCGATCGGCCGCCCGGTGGTATAAGGCGCCCGATTCAACAGATTCGTAACACCTGACCCCATGAAATTCTTCGTCGATACCGCCGACACGAAAGACATCGCTGACCTCGCCGCCACCGGCCTCATCGACGGGGTAACCACCAACCCGTCCCTGATCGCCAAGTCCGGCCGCCCCTTCGCCGAGGTGATCGCCGAAATCTGCGCGCTCACCCCCGGCCCGGTCAGCGCCGAAGTCGTTGCCACCGATTATGACGGCATGATCCGCGAAGGCCGCAAGCTCGCGAAGATCGCCTCCAATGTTGCGGTCAAGGTGCCCCTCACGCTCGACGGCCTGAAAGCCTGCAAGACGCTGACGGGGGAGGGCACGCAGGTCAACGTCACCCTCTGCTTCTCCGCCAACCAGGCCCTCCTGGCTGCCAAGGCTGGCGCCACCTTCATCTCGCCCTTCATCGGCCGCCTCGACGACATCCATCTCGACGGCATGGAGCTGATCCACGAGATCCGCCAGATCTACGACAATTACCTCTTCGACACCGAAATCCTCGCCGCCTCCATCCGCACCCCCAACCATGTCAGGCTCTGCGCGCTCGCCGGCGCCGACGTGATGACCGCCCCGCCCGCCGTGATCAAATCCCTCGTCAACCATCCGCTCACGGACAAAGGCCTGGAGGCCTTCCTGGCGGACGCGAAGACGGCGGGGATCAAGGTTTAGGTTAAGTAAGAAAGCCCCTCACCTCCCATTGCTGCGCAATTGGCCCCTCCTCTCCCGCGAGGCGGGAGAGGAGCAAGAGGCGGCGCGCCAACCCCTCTCCCTCCGGGAGAGGAGGGGCCCGCGCCGAAGGCGTGGGAGGTGAGGGGCTTCGAGGCAGTCCAGAGAGCTGAAGGAAGTGAAATGCCCAATCCCACCGGCCGCGTTCTCATCATCGCCGGATCCGACTCCGGCGGCGGGGCCGGTATCCAGGCGGACATCAAGACCGTCACGATGCTCGGCGGCTACGCGATGACCGCCGTCACCGCCATCACCGTGCAGGACACGAAAGGCGTCCACGGCGTCTGGCCCGTCCCGCTTGACGCCGTCCTCGGCCAGATGAAAGTCACCCTCGCCGATATCGGCGCGGATGTGATCAAGACCGGCATGCTCGGCTCGGCCCCGCTCGTCGAGGCCATCGCCGAAGCGCTCGCCCAGAACGCCCCCCTCACGCCCCGCATCATCGATCCCGTGATGGTAGCGACCTCCGGAGACCGTCTTGTCGACGAGCGCGCCATCGGCGCTATCCGGTCTGAACTGATTCCGCGCGCCCGCCTTGTCACGCCGAATGCTCCGGAGGCGGAGGTTCTCACCGGCAAGCCCGTCGAAAGCATCGACGGCCAGCGCCGCGCCGCCGAACGCCTGCTCGAACTCGGCGCCCATGGCGCCCTCGTCAAGGGCGGTCATATTGACAGCAAGGTCATCCATGACGTGCTGCAGACGACCACGGGTGAGTGGATATTCGAATCCCCCCGTATACAGACGACCTCCACCCACGGCACAGGCTGCACCCTCGCCTCCGCCATCGCCGCCCTCCTCGCGCAGGGACGCTCGGTTCCGGAAGCGGTCGAGCAGGGCAGGGACTATCTCGTCGGCGCGATCAAATCCGCCAAACCTCTCGGAAAAGGCCACGGCCCGGTGAACCACGGCTGGCTGCTGGACGGCCTGAAGAAATAGGCGCGTTCCCGCGTTACCGGTCGAACAGTTTCGACACGCTTTCTTCATTAGCAATCCGGCGGATCGCTTCGCCGAGCAGCGGCGACATAGGCAGTACACGGATCTTCTTTGATTTTATCGCGTCGTCTGAGGGCTGGATCGTGTCGGTCATCACCAGTTCGTCCAGAACCGACTTTTCGATCCGCTGCACGGCGTTGCCCGACAGCACACCGTGCGTGACATAGGCCGAGACGGAGGTAGCGCCTTGTTCCTTCAGCGCCGCTGCCGCGTTCGCCAGCGTGCCGCCCGAGTCGCATATATCGTCCAGCATGATGCACCGCTTGCCCGCCACTTCGCCGATGATGTTCATCACTTCGGACTTGCCGGCCTCAGGGCGCCGCTTGTCGACGATCGCGAGGTCGGCGTTCAGCTTGTTGGCGAGGGCGCGCGCACGTACGACGCCGCCGACATCCGGCGAGACCATTACGATCTTGTCCTTGCCGAAGCGCTCCTTGATGTCGTCGATCATCACCGGCCCGCCAAACAGGTTGTCGGTCGGAATGTCGAAGAAGCCCTGGATCTGGCCGGCATGCAGGTCCACCGTCAGTACGCGGTCGGCGCCCGAGGCGGAGATGAGGTTCGCCACCAGCTTGGCCGAGATCGGCGTGCGGCCATCGGTTTTGCGGTCCTGCCGCGCATAGCCGAAATACGGGATCACCGCCGTGATGCGCCGGGCCGAGGCGCGCCGCAGCGCGTCCATCATGATCAACAGCTGCATCAGGTTGTCATTGGCGGGATAGGAGGTCGATTGGAGGACGAACACATCCTCGCCGCGCACGTTCTCGTCGATCCGCACGAAGATTTCCTGGTCGGCGAAGGTCTTCACCTCCGAGCGCGTCAGCCGCATGTCGAGATAATCGGCGATGGCTTCGGAGAGCGGCCGGTTCGCGTTGCAGGAAATAAGCTTCATGACGCGTGTCGACCCTCTGCTGCCCAGGCTCGCGACGCTTTTGTAACAGGCGCCCGCGAGTCGCAAGCTGACTCTCTCATGCCTGTGCGGATTCTCGCGGGCGCTTCAGCTCTTCAGCTCGATCACGGTTCCCCACGGATCACGGATATACCAGGAATAGCCTGCTCCCTTGGCGCCGCTGCGCAGGCCTTCTTCGTGGATTTCGGCGCCGTGGGCGGCAAGATGTGCCCGCAGCGCCGCCTCGTCCACATTCCCGACCGCGACAGCGAAATGATCAAGATTGCGACCGCCCGAGACCTCAGGGCGCGCCCACGCGCCCCGGGCATCGGCCACATCGACCAGGTCGATCATCGAATCGCCCACCCTCAGCTGCATCATCCCGGCATGCATCAGGTCGCCTTCGGCCGCCGCTCCCAGCACGTCGCGGTACCAGGCCAGCGCGCGCTGCATGTCCTCGACGATCAGGACGACATGGTCGATGCGTTCCAGCTTGAAGGGCAGGGTCATGGCACTTGGTCTGTGTCCAGTCAGGTCCGCGGCGAAAGCAGGATGACCGAAGCGTTGCGGCCATAGTCCGCTTCGCCGCGAAGGTTGCGGCGGCGGTTCGAGAAATAGGCCGCCTCCAGCGCGCAGGTGTCAAGGCCGAGGTCTTCGACTCCGGCCAGGCCCGCTGCGCCCAGTTGGCGGGCGCAGAAACCCGACAGGTCGAAATGCAGCCGGTCGCCCTTGCCAGGAACGAACAAGTCCTCGCTGGCCTTGTGCGCACCCAGGAAGGCGTCGCGGAATTCCGGCCCCACTTCGTAGCTGGCCTGCTGGATCGTCGGCCCGATCGCCGCGCGGATCCGCGCCCGCTCCGCGCCGAGCGCTTCCATCGCCTCCACCGTCCGCAGCAGCACGCCCGCCAGCGCGCCCTTCCAGCCGGCATGGGCCGCGCCGATGATGCCCTTGTCTGGGTCCGCAAAGAGTACCGGGGTACAGTCTGCCGACAGGATGCAGAGGCCAAGTTCCGGCCGGTCGGTCACCATCGCGTCGGCCTTCGGACGCTCGGTCCAAGACCCGGTCACCCGCACTACGTCCGGCGAATGCACCTGGTAGCAGGACAGCAGCCAGCGCGCCCCGATCGCCCCGGAAACCCGAGCCCGGTTCTCGGCGATGTTCCGGGGCATATCGGCAGATCCCTCGCCCGCATTCAGACTGTCATAGTCGCCCCTGGAGACCCCGCCGCGGCGCCCGAAGAATCCATGGGAAACCCCGGAAATACCGGTCAATGAGGGGGCAGTTGTGAAAGGCGGATGCATGCTCCCTTGCTGGCCGCGCCCGGCGCGCCCGTCAAGCATACCGCACCTGCGAAGAAGCCTGCCGCACCGGCATGGTCAAATCACGCGGCCTCTGCTACGTGCGCGGAAAATCCACCCGTTCCCCTCCCGAACGCCGCCCGCCGGAAAGCCCGCCCTATGACGACCCCGATCGAAAAGATGCGCAACATCGCCATCATCGCCCACGTTGACCACGGCAAGACCACGCTCGTGGACGAGCTGCTCAAACAGTCCGGCACCTTCCGCCTGAACGAGAAGACCGCCGAGCGGATGATGGATTCCAACGATCTCGAGCGCGAGCGCGGCATCACGATCCTTGCCAAGACCACTTCGGTCGAATGGAACGGCCACCGTATCAATATCGTCGATACCCCCGGCCACGCCGATTTCGGCGGCGAAGTGGAACGTATCCTCGACATGGTGGACGGCGCCATCGTGCTGGTGGACTCGTCCGAAGGCCCGATGCCGCAGACCAAGTTCGTGGTCTCGAAAGCCCTCAAGGTCGGCCTGAAGCCGATCGTCGCCGTCAACAAGATCGACAAGCCGGAGCGCCGCCCGGACGAAGTGGTCAACGAGTGTTTCGACCTCTTCGCCAATCTCGACGCCACCGACGAACAGCTCGATTTCCCGATCCTCTACGGCTCGGCCAAGAATGGCTGGATGTCGAAACAGTACGAAACCCCGGCCGCCAGCATGGACGAACTGTTCCAGATGGTCGTCGACCATGTCCCGGTCCCCCGCGTCGAGGACGGCCCGTTCCGCTTTCTCGCCACGACGATCTCCGCTGACCCCTTCCTCGGCCGCATCCTGACCGGCCGCATCCTCTCCGGCACGGTGAAGCCGAACCAGTCGATCAAGGTCCTCTCGCGCGACGGCCAGCTGGTGGAGCAGGGGCGTGTCTCGAAAGTCCTCGCCTTCCGCGGCCTTGAGCGCGTGCCAGTCGATGAAGGCCAGGCCGGCGACATCGTCTCCCTCGCCGGCATGACCAAGGCGAACGTCGCCGATACCTTCTGCGATCCCTCCGTCACCGTGCCGCTCGAAGCGCGCCCGATAGACCCGCCGACCATCTCGATGACCTTCCGCGTCAACGACTCGCCGCTGGCCGGCACCGAAGGCACGAAAGTCACTTCACGGATGATCTGGGCCCGCCTCGAGAAAGAGGCCGAAGGCAACGTCGCCCTCAAGGTCGAACGCGCCACGGATGCCGAGGCCTTCACCGTCTCCGGCCGGGGCGAGCTTCAACTCGCCGTGCTGATCGAAACCATGCGCCGCGAAGGCTACGAACTCGGCGTCGCCCGCCCGCAGGTCGTCATGCAGACCAGCCCGACCGGCGAGAAGCTCGAGCCCATCGAAGAAGTCACCATCGACGTCGATGACGAACATTCCGGTATCGTCGTGCAGAAGATGAACGAGCGCAAAGCCGAGATGCTCGACATGCGCCCTTCCGGCGTCGGCCGCACACGCCTCGTCTTCCA
>JBGTKE010000353.1:0-2076 GCA_041744775.1 Hyphomonas sp.
GCCGCCCGCCTTTGCCGCCGCTGCCCCGTCTGCCGTCTACACGCCGCGCACCGCGGATGGCCGCAACCCCGCCCGTTTCGAGATCAACCTGATGCGCCTCGGTGACTGGCCGGACTTCAGCCTGCCGACGCTGGTCTATCACGAGACCCTGCCCGGCCATCATCTCGAGAGCGCGCTCGCCGCCGAGACGGCCGGCCTGCCGCTCGCCCGCCAGCTGATCTGGAACCCGGGCTACGGCGAAGGCTGGGCCTCCTACGCCGAAACACTTGCCGACGAAGGTGGTCTGTATACGGAGGATCCGTACGGGCGCATCGGATATCTCCAATCGATGCTGCTGCGCGCCGCGCGCCTCGTCGCCGATACCGGCATCCACCAGCAGAAATGGACCCGCGAGCGCGCGATCACCTATATCACCGCAACGGCGGGCCTGAGCACGGAAGCCGCCGCCGATGAGGTCGACCGGTACAGCGTCTGGCCCGGACAGGCCGCCGCTTACTGGATCGGGCGCCAGAGAATCCTGGATCTGCGGGAACGCGCCCAACGCGTACTTGGCCCCCGCTTCGAGCCGAAGGCCTTCCACGGCGCCATCCTCGGCGGCGGGCCCCGCCCGCTCGACATGGTCGAAGCCGACGTGACCCGCTGGTACACCGAGGCCGCGCGTTAGACAAATTCCGCTCCAGTGGGCACCGGTTGAGCGCAAGAATTTGCGACAAATCAAAAACCTGGAGCAAGCGATCTGATTCCATCAGATCGCGCTTTGCTCTAGGCCGCGAGGCGGATGACCTGCCCGGTGCGGACACCGGAGCTGATGATCGGCTGGAAGCCGGCCTCGAGATCCGCCACGATCTGCTTGCGCACCGGGGCGTCAAACTCGAGGGCGACGAACACGGCGCTGGCGCCGTACCGTTCCGCCTCGGCCAAAGCCCAGATCGGTTGGATGTCGTGCGGTTTTCCGGAGAGTTCGATCACCCGGAAGATGCGCCACCCGCAGGCTTCGGGGATGGCGAAAATGGCCACTCCAGGTGCCCGGGCCCAGGCCGCATCCGCGGCTGCCCGCTGGAAAGACCATGCCTTGCCTGATTGACCGCGAAAGCTGACTGCGCTACCCATGTTCTTGCTCCGTTCCTTGTAGAGTGTTCTTACTCTGTTCCAGTTTGGTTCGCAAGAAGTTTTTGGTAAACAATGGGTTAACGCGCGGTTGAATCCGTTAACGGACGATCGTGAACTTGCGGCTCTCGAAGACGCGCAGGACCTGCCGCAGTTCCCGTCCGCGCCGCAGCACCTGTCCGCCGAGTCCGTACACGGCATATTGTCCCTGCCGGTTTGCCAGCACCGGGTCCTTTTCGATTCGCCAGGTCGGGCTTTCGGCATGCCGCCGGAAGATCGCAAAGGTCGCGACATCCTTGCCGTAGCCGATGGAGTAATCGCGCGCCTCTCCGGCAATCACGAGCCGGCCATAGACATCAAGAATGGGCTGGAGTTCGCTCTTCTGGAAGGCGACCACCGGTTCGGACGCAGGCTTGCGCGAAAGATGTTCCGTCATCAAGGACAGTTCCGCATAGCTTGAGGCTGTCGTCCAGTCCCCGTAACAACTAACTGCGATTTAATCCGTCTATCCCGAATTCTCCGCATTTCGGACTTGCCCCCGACACAGCACACCTCCATCTTTGGATTGTCGGGCGGAGGCGTTTAGCAGGTGCTCCAGACCCATCAGCCCCCCCAGCCCCCTGGGGCGCTTGATCAGCTTCTGTCCGACACCCTCCCCCAAAATGCGATGAGACGAGCTGCGCCTCAGCGTTTGCCGAATCGTTCGAGCACCGGCTTCACGATGCGTCCCGCGCGCTGGCCGATTCCGGAAACATTCGCGAGGCGCCGCGTGATGAAGCCGCCCAGATCTTCCGGCGCCGGGTGATCCGCCCAGTAGAGCACGATTGCCGGCAGCACCGCCGCGAGCAGGCCGCGCTTGGAGTAGCGGTTATAGTCCTCGGACGTATCGCCGGCCGCCGTCCACACCATGTCCGCCACTTTCCAGGTTCGCTGCAGGGCCGGCCCCGCGCTCCAGGGCAGGAAGCCCCG
>JBGTKE010000354.1:0-1555 GCA_041744775.1 Hyphomonas sp.
CCAGAGGAATGTCCGCCGGCAGAACATAATCGGGATCAACCGGCGTGCCCCCCGCGGGTTCGAACACCGCGCGCGCGACTGCCACCAGGGCGTCATGGTTCATCGCTGCGCCTCGACAATGGCGCGCACGGCGGCGACCATCTGGTCGCGCGGCACTTCGATCTGGCCGGGGCGGGCTTCGCGGTATTCCTCGTTGGAGGAGATCGCCTGCGCCTTCAGCGCGCCCATCTCGAGATCCTTGATCGTCACCGTGCCCTTGGCCACTTCGTCGCCGCCGACGATCACCACCGCCGGCGAAGACCGCCGGTCCGCATACTTCATCTGCGGCCGCATGCCGGACGCGCCCATATAGGCCTCGGCGCGGAGACCGGCGCGGCGAAGCTCGGCGGCGAGGCCGAGCGCGAGACCGGGATTGTCCTTGTCCAGATTGAGCACGACGACCGGTCCGTCGAGCTTTGCGCCTTCGCCCATGATGGCAAGTGCCGCGGCGAGCCGCGAGATGCCGATGGAGAAGCCGGTGGCCGGAACGGTCTCGCCGGTGAAACGCGCGACGAGATCGTCATAGCGCCCGCCGCCGCCGATGGAGCCGATGCGGTAGGTCTTGCCGTCTTCGCCGGTCACCTCGCGCAGCAGTTCGGCCTCGAAGACGGGGCCGGTGTAATACTCCAGTCCTCTGACCACGGAGGGATCGATCTTCACATCATCCTCCGGCGCGCCGAGCGCTTCGAGGGCAACGGCAATCGCTTCCAGTTCGGCGAGGCCCGCCTTGCCTTCCTCGGTGAAGCCGGCGGCCTTGGTGAGATTGGCCAGCGTCACCGCGCGCGTCGCCGCGCCCGCTTCTGCAAAGGCGAGCACGCGTTTCACTTCTTCCGTACCCAGACCAGCGCCTTTGGTGAAATCGCCGCTCTCGTCCTTGCGGCCCGCACCGAGAAGGTCGGCCACACCGGACGCGCCAAGCCGGTCGAGCTTGTCGAGCGCGCGCAGGATGGCGAGGCGGGTGCCGGCATTTTCGGCGCCGACGGAGTTGAGCACGCCGTTCAGCAGGCGGCGCGTGTTGACGCGGATCACGAACTCCCCGGGCTTCATGCCAATCGCGCGCAGCGCTTCGGCGCCCATCGCGATCATCTCGGCATCGGCGTGGAAGCCGGGCGCGCCGACAGTATCAGCGTCGCACTGCCAGAATTCGCGGAAGCGCCCCGGTCCCGGCTTCTCGTTGCGCCAGACAGGGCCGGCGGCATAGCGGCGAAAAGGCCGGCCGAGCATCTGGCCTTGCTCTGCCACGAAACGGGCGAGCGGGGCGGTCAGATCATAGCGCAGGGCGATCCACTGCTCGTCATCATCCTGCAGTGAGAAGACACCGGCATTCGGGCGGTCGGCATCGGGGAGGAACTTGCCGAGGGCGTCGGCATATTCGA
This sequence comes from Hyphomonas sp., assembly GCA_041744775.1. Classification (GTDB taxonomy): domain Bacteria; phylum Pseudomonadota; class Alphaproteobacteria; order Caulobacterales; family Hyphomonadaceae; genus Hyphomonas. Next base: position 1,416 of record JBGTKE010000354.1, read on the forward strand.
AGGCGCCGGTTTCCAGCGCCTCGAAGCCCCATTGGCGGTAGACGCCCGTGACGGTTTCCACCAGGCGGGCCTGGGCCTGGATCAGCGTCTCGCGCCGGTCCGGGAAGCCGCGCGGATTGCGCGCGACCTGTTTGCCGGTG
>JBGTKE010000355.1:0-10733 GCA_041744775.1 Hyphomonas sp.
TGTTGCCCTGTCAATATAGGGTAAATACTCGGCGGCGCTGCGCGGCTACTGCAGGTGTGATCAGTCTTTTGAGCAAGGGTGACGGCGACAACCTGCGGCGCTATGCACAGTCAATATAGGTATGGGGGCCAGGATGACGGATGAACGCCGCCTGAAAGAAACGCAGCGCGTGGCGGAGCTGCTCCGTCTCAACGACGATGCCAGTCAGGACCTTTCGGACGTCAGGCATGCCTGCCCGTTGCATGCCGATTGCGTCGCCTCGGACAATACACTGTCCCTCAATTTTCTGGCCGGCACCTTCTTCTGCACGCAATATGGAGAGGGGGGCCCGCTGCGCGACCTGATCCGCAAACTTGAGACGTCGCGGAGCCATCTTCCCGCCCTGCTGGACGATGCAGATGCGCCGCCGCCAGCGCCGATTGATGCGGACTTCTCGGTTGTCACGCGCGCGGCCAATCCCGTACTCAAGACGCCGTCGAAGTCGGTAACGCTGTCAAAGCAGCAACAACTTTTTACGGCCGCTGAATTTAAGGAGATGGATAGTAAGCGACGCGGCAGTGGCGAGAAGGCAATCATCGTCCTCCTCGCGCTCGTGTTTGTCATCGCAGGACTGCTCGCGGCGGGCCTTTCCGGCTTTGCGAACTACCAGGCCTTTGCCTCCACCGTCATCGATCCCTTCCAATCCACCGTCTGGGGCACGGCCGGGATCATCGCGGCAATCATTTCGTTCGGCGGCTTCACGTTCGTCTACTGGCACGCGGCCCACAAGCGGACGTGGGAGAGCCTGCGCTCGCTTGCCTTCGCGCTGATCGGTGCTGGCGCCTCCATCCTCGGCACCGAAATCTATATCCGATCCAACAATCTCACCGCCGCCGCCGAGGTGACCAGCGCCGCAACGAACCGCGACGTGTTGGACTTGCAGCTCGCCGACTGGCGCCGGCAGCTGGACGGCATTCCCCCGGAGACCCGCTCCGTCGAGGGGCTGGAATCCTATATCGCGGAAGTCGAGCGGGTGGGCCGCACCGAGCAGAAGCCCTACCGGGACGCGCAGAACGAACTCGGCCTCGCCAGGCGCCGCGATGACCTCATCGCCAAGATCGAAGCCGCGAATGCCGAACTGCTGGGACAGGGCTCCGGCAACATCCTGCTGCGGGCGGAGCAGCGCGCAGCGCTTCCAAGCTGGCTGTTCGCCGTCCTGCTCGAACTCTTCTCAAGCCAAGCGACGTCCATCGGGCTTGTGGCACTGCTGATCCTCACAGGTCGCCGGAAAACTGATCAATCCGTGAGCGGATAGACCCCGCCATCACGGCCGCGCACGGCCCAGGTGTCATCGCGGCGTTCTATATCGGAAAGGGCGAGCGAGGCTTTCGACACGCCGCCTGGAATATCCCACACGTAATGCGGAACGGCGAGACCCGAGAGATGGTCGCGTAGCGCACGCACGAGGCGCTGGCCTTCTTCCACCGGCACCCGGAAATGCGCTGTCCCCGGCGCCGCGTCCAGCTGGTGCAGGTAGTAGGGCTTGATGCCCACCGACAGGAAGGCGCGCATCAGGTCCGACAGGTCTTCCACCGTATCATTCACGCCGCGCAGCAGCACCGATTGCGAGACAAGCGCAATGCCCTTCCCGGCCAGCAGGCGGCAGGCGGCGATGGCCTCAGCCGTAAACTCGCGGGCATGGTTGGCATGCACGGCGAGGAAGACAGCTTTCTTCCGGCTGGACAGCGCCTCGACATAGGCCGGCGTGATCCGGTCCGGCCGCGTCACGGGCATGCGTGTGTGCCAGCGGATGACTTTGACATGCGCGATGGCTTCAAGGCGCTGCGTGATCTCCCGCGCGCGCGCGGCTGACAGCATCAGCGGATCGCCGCCGGTGAGGATCACTTCGAAGATTTCGGGATGCGCGGAGATGTAGGCGAAGATGGTTTCCAGGTCAGCCTTCGTCAGCGCCTCGCCCTTTTCCGGGCCGACCATCTCGCGACGGAAACAGAAACGGCAGTAGACTGGGCAGGTGGACGCCGCCTTGATCAGCACACGGTCCGGATAGCGGTGCACGAGGCCGGGCACGGGCGAGTGGCGCGCGTCGCCGATCGGGTCACCGGACTCGCCGGGGCGAATGTCCAGCTCCTCCGGAGACGGAACAAATTGCCGGCGGATGGCGTCAGCCGGATTGGCCCGGTCAATCGCGCGCGCCAGCGATTCGGGCAGCGCGATCGCGTAGGCCGCCTCAACCGCCGCCAGCTTGGCCGCCAATGCCTCAGAGACGAGACCGGCCGCCTTCAGCGCAGCGACGGAACGGAGCGTGGCGACGGTCATGGACGCCCCTCTAGCGGAAGGGGCGTCCAGAGGACATCGGAAATCTCCCGCGCCCCGGTCGCCAGCATCACCAATCGGTCAAAGCCGAGCGCCACACCGCTCGCCTCGGGCATGGCGGCGACGGCGGCGATGAAGTCCTCGTCCAGCGGATAGCGTTCGCCATACACGGCTTCCTTCAGCGCCATTTCCTGTTCTTGCCGCGCACGCAACAAGTTGGCATCAGTCAGCTCCCGGTAACCATTGGCGAGTTCCACGCCGCAAGCATAAAGCTCGAACCGCTCGGCAAAACGCGGATCGTCCGGGACCGGACGGGAGAGCGCCGCTTCGCTCACCGGATAGCGATGCAAAAAGGTCAGCCGCCCCTGCCCCAGCTTCGGTTCGATCAGCGTGACGAGGACCGCCGAGAACACGTCCGTCCAGCTGGCGCCCGCCGGTGTTTCGAGGCCTGCCTGGCGCGCCGCGCTGGCGAGCCCGGCTGCGTCCGTCAGCACGGGCTCGAGATCAATCCCGGCATGTCGGACAAAGGCCTCCACCAAAGTCAGGTATTCCGCTTCCGCAAACGGATCACAAGTTGCGTCCTTCCACGAGAGGTTTTTCGTGCCTGCCGTTTCGGCCGCGAGACGGGCCAGCTGCGCAGTATCTGCCATAACCGCCTCGATGCCCTCCTCCGCCCGGTACCATTCCAGCATCGTGAATTCCGGAGCGTGGCGCGGCCCGGTCTCCCGGTTGCGGAAGGCGCGGGCGAAGTCGAAAATTCGCGTCTCGCCGGCCGCCAGCAGCTTCTTCATCGCGAATTCGGGAGAGGTATGCAGGTAAAGCGGCGTGCGCGTGCCGTTTTCAGCCACGTACGCGGTCTCGAAGGCGTGCAGGTGGGCCTCGTTGCCGGGGGAGCGTTGAAGATGCCCGCATTCTGTCTCGGTGAAGCCCTCGTCCCCGAACCAGGCCCGGAACCGCGCCTTGATCGCCCCACGCGCCGCGAGGTACCCGCGCTTGCGGGCATGGGCCTCGGGCGACCACCAGGGAAGGGCGTCGGGGGACATGGGGCTCCAATGGGCAGGGCCGGACCGGGCCAAAGCCGCATCGGGCGGCTGGCCAAATGGCGCGGAGGCGGTATATAGCGGCGCTTTCGACCTCGCAACTCAGGAACGCCCCATGGCCGTTGAAATCGCTGCAGATATCCGCAAAGGCAACATCATCGAATACACCGACGGCCAGCTCTACGTGGTCCTCAAGGCGGAATCCTTCCGCCCGGGCAAAGGCACGCCGACCACCACAATCGACATGCGCCGCATCTCCGATGGGATCAAAATCTCCAATACCTACAAGACGTCCGACAAGGTCGAGAAGGCCTATGTCGAGGAGGTCGACCACTCCTACCTGTACATGGAGGGCGAGAACTACGTGTTCATGAACTCCGCCAACTATGAGCAGGTCATCGTGCCCGGCGCCATGGTGGGTGACAGCGCCCACTACCTGCAGGAAAACATGACCGTGAAACTCCAGATGTTCAACGGCGAGGCCGTCTCGGTGACCCTGCCCCAGCGCATCACCGCCGAAATCGTGGAAACCGAACCGGTCGTCAAAGGCCAGACGGCGTCCGGCTCCTACAAACCGGCCAAGCTCGACAACGGCGCGCGCATCATGGTGCCGTCGCACGTCGGCGTCGGCACGCGCGTTGTGGTGAACACCGAAGACGGCAGCTATCTGGAACGTGCGAAGGACTAAGTGTCCGTTAGCCCTAAAAAAGCTGCGTTCCCTTCGGGAACGATCTGGCGCGTTTGCGCACAAACCCTCCGAAGCCAATGAGCTTCTCCATCTATGAAAAACTCCCGGGAGCCAGCGTTTGCCCAAGCGCTGGCTCCTTTTTTGGAGCCGGTCCTGAAGCAGATACTGCTGGCTCATGGATTCTTAATGACTTTGGTGTTAATGTTAACGCTACGACAGTCCGGGCGCGCGGGCCCGGAATCTCGGAGCCAGCTCATGTCCAGACCTGCCGCCGAAGCGCCTCGCAAATTTCCGCGCCAACGTACGCTGAAGGGCGCCCGGATGATGTGCGAGGGTACGGTGACCTTCGATGTGACGATACGGGACATGTCGGAAGGGGGCGTGAAGTTGAAGCTCCCATCGCCATTCGTCGTTCCGCCAACCTTCAAGCTGCTCATTCTCAATCCGAACACCGGCATCGCGGACACGCGCGCCTGCGAAACCCGCTGGCAGCGCGGCGATCAGGTCGGCGCCCATTTCATTGAGGCCTCGCCGGAACAAGCCACGCCGGAAATGAAGGCGCCGAGCCTGCGGCGCCCCCCCGCCGACTGAACCCTTGTAGATCACCGGCCCCTTCGATGTTCCGGGCAACTGCTCAAACGTCGTCTACAGCTGTTGAATTGGGTTGTCGTCGCCGAAAAAAAGTGTTGGTGCGGGCCGTGAACATCATTCTCGTAGAAGACGATTGCGATCTGATCGAAACCATCCGGCTCGGCTGGCCGGATGGCGCCGACCGTATCGATGCGTACACAAGCTTTGCCTGCTTCAAGCCGGTCCTGTTCTCGGGCAAGCTGCGTGACGCCGACTGCGTGATCCTCGACATGAAACTGCCGGATGCATCCGGCACCCAGATCATCGCCGAGATCCAGCGCGTGAGCGACATTCCGATCATTGTCCTGTCCGGTTCGGGTGAAACCGAATTCCGCGCGGACCTGATCAATCGCGGGATTGATGACTATGTGCTGAAGCCGCTCGGCGCGAAGGAACTGCATGCCCGGGTCGCCCGGCTGGTGCGTCGCAGGGCGGCGCCAGCCAGTTCCGCACCTTCCCTCGTCAGGATCAATGCCGTGACTTTTGACCGAACCCTCCGGGCGCTCCGCCTCGGGGCGGAGCAGATCGAGCTCACCCATGCCGAGTGTCAGTTGCTGGGTGCGCTCGTCGACGCAGATCGCCGGATCGTGTCACGCGACGAGCTGTACCTAAAGGCATTTGGACGCGCGCACCGCGAGGGCGAGAAGGTCCTCGAGACCTATATCAGCCGCCTGCGGAGCAAGCTCGCGCAGCTTGAACCGGCCAGCGGCGACGCGATCCAGACGGCTCGCGGCTCCGGCTACCGGATCATCGCTCAGCCTTCTCCGGCTTGAGCGCCGCCGCCGGACGTTGAGACTTCGACGGACGCGTCGGGTCCAGCAACGCCCGCAGCCGGGCGGCCAGTTCCGCCCGCCGGTAAGGCTTGGGCAGGAGGTCTATGTCGCTGGGCAGCCGGCCATCGCGGTCGATTATTTCCTTCGGATAGCCTGAAGAGTAGAGCACCGGAATATCCGGAAACCGCTTGCGCGCAGCCTGAACGACATGACGGACATCGGTCGATCCCGGCATCATGATATCGGACAGGAGCAGGTCAACCTCGTCGCCATTTTCCAGGTAACGGATCGCCTCATCGCCGTTTTCACAGGCCGTGACCCGGTAACCGAGACCGGAGAGGACGCCGTGAACATGATCCCGCACGCCGGGATCGTCCTCGACGAAAAGGATCAGCTCATCGCCGCCCACCAGTGCCGCAACGGGCTCCGGCAGGCCCGTCGCTGCCCCTTCCTCCGCCCGCGGAAAATGGAGCGAGACGCGCGTCCCCTTCCCCGGCTCGGACGCAATCTGGAGCTTGCCGCCCGTCTGCTCCATGAAGCCGAACGCCATGCTGAGACCCAAGCCGACTCCCTGGCCGACGGGCTTGGTGGTGAAAAACGGCTCCAGGCATCGCCGCAGGATTTCGCCGTCCATGCCCACACCGGTATCGGACACCGTCAGCACAACCTCGCCGGGGCCGCCGTTTTCGGCAAGCTCGGTCGCCATGGTCAGCACACCCCCATCCTTCATGGAATCGCGCGCATTGACCGCAAGGTTCAGCAAGACCATTTCCAGCTGGGCCGGGTCGCACACCACGTTCACCTTTGGTGCCCGCAGGTCCGTCACTATACGGATGTTTGTCCGGAAGGTGCGGCGCAGGAGCTCAGCACTTCGTGTGACCTGATCATTAAGATCGACGGGCACGGGCTTGAGAGGGCTGCGCCGGGCAAAGGCAAGCAGCCGGCCGGTCAGGTCCCGCCCGCGATCCGCCGCTGAAGACACGAGTTCCAGCAATCGGCGCTCGCGCGGATCAACCGACCGGTCGAGCAGGGTTTCAGTATTGCCCATGATGATCATCAGGAGGTTGTTGAAATCATGCGCGGCGCCGCCGGTGATCTGGCCCAGTGCCTCCAGCTTTTCGGCCTGGGCCAGACGCGCTTCGGCTAGCTTCTGCGCCGTCATGTCCACTACGGACCCGACAATCCGCAATCCACGGCCCGCTTTGTCGCGCGAAATGAAGCCCCGGTCGAAGACGAAACGGATTTCGCCATCATCGCGCAGGAAGCGGTATTCGTCCGACCATGTCTCGCCGGTTCCGGCTATGGCGCCGTGAAACCCTTCCAGCACCCGGTCGTGGTCGTCAGGATGAAGACGGGTGGACCAGGAAACCAGGCGATCCGTGAGCGGCGCATCGGGATCACCCGCCAATTGCCGAAAGTTCTCGTTCCAGATGAGCACGTCGGACCGGATATCCCAATCCCAGACCACGTCATGGGTTGAGCGCGCCAGCATCTGGTAGCGTTCTTCGTTCACCCGCGCCCGGGCATCGGCCGATTGCTTCTCGGTCATGTCCCGCATCACCGCGACCCAGTGGCTCATGGCGCCCGCCTTATTGCGAACGGGCACGAGGTCGATTTCTGCGGGCAGCATACGGCCATCCTTCGTGATCAGCCTGATATCCGAACGCATCGACACTTCAGCCGCAAGCGCCTGCTCGAGCACTTCCACCGGAATGCCGGGCGCTGTCTCAGACATCACAGCGAGGATCGACCGCCCCAGAACTTCCATTTCAGTGCGGCCGGTCACGCGCGAGAAAGCCGTGTTGAGATAGACGACCGGCGCGCGGCATGCCTCCGGACCCGGGTTCGCTTCGAAGATCACCACGATGTCGTTCAACCGGCTGACCGACAGGTCCAGCAATCGCAGTCGCTCACCTTGCTCGAACTCCTGCGTCACATCCTGGACCACGCCCGTCAGCAGCTTGCCGAGCGGCGTGACGGCGATTTCGGCGACGCCGCGTACATGGATCACGCTTCCGTCGGGACGGCCGATACGGTGCGCGAACTCGAAATGCGCGTCGCCGGACTCGACGAAATTGCGAAAGGACTCGTCCATCGCCTGCCGGTCGTCCGGATGAACCAGCGCGGAATAGCCGTCGTACGTATTGTCAAAAGAAGCTTCATGCACGCGGTACATCCGGAAGAGTTCCGGCGACCAGACGAGCCGGCCTGACCATAATTCCAACTTCCAGATTCCCATTCCAATCAGGCGCTGGGCGATACGTAAATTGGCATTCTGCTCGGCCAGCTGTGCCGCTGCGGTCTCGGCAGCTGCCCGCAGGCTCGCCTCCTGTCGCAGCAGGGTTTCGCGCTCCTGCTCGAGCGTCACGGCGCGACTGACATCGCGCACCGAAACCAGTTCCGCGCGTCGCCCCGCCCATTCGATCAGCTGCGCCGTGATCTGCACAAAGAAGATTTCACCCGACTTGCGCCTGTGCCGGAAGGTGGAGATCTCGCAGCGCTTCGTACCCGCCGACCGGATGCTCTCGAGAAAAGCCGGAATGTCTTCCGGCGGGCGAATGTCTGTCGCCTTGAGCGCGAAAAATTCGTCCCGGCTGTAACCATAGGCCGCAATCGCCGCCTTGTTCACATCCAGAAACTGCAACGTTTCGAGATCGTAGACCCACATCGCGTCCGGATGGTTCTCGTAGAAGATCTCGCGTTCCTGCATGATGGCGGCGGACCTGCTTGGCTCCCTGGGCGGTGGACTCGTCCGCCTGCTCTAGCATGCAGGCGGACCTAACGCATCCAGCCTGTAGAAGCGTCCCCATCAACCCGGGGGCACGGCCCGGTCGTAGGTCTCCGGCCCGATTGCCCGGCGCACGATGTCGAGACCGGCGACTGCTTCTTCAGTCGCCAGGCCGAGCAGATTGGCGATTTCGGCAATCGCAAAGCCTGAACCGAGGTGCAGGGCCGCAATTTCGCGTGTCTCGAGCGGCAAATCCAGCAGCGGCGCCAACGCCTGGTCGAGGTCGGTCCCGCGGCGCGCCCTCGTCCCCGATGTGCGCAGCAAACGGCGCACGGCGGCAATCAGGTAGGGATAGGCGCCGTCGGTTTCATTCGGCTCAGGATCGGTGGCGAGGTAGAGAATGAGCGCGTCCTCGACGATCTCGTCGGCCTCCACCCGGTTGCCGATGACGAGACACGTGAAAGCGCGAACCTTCCGCAGGACTTTCTCGACAGCCATCACCGTCGGAAGCTCAATCTCGGAGTGATCGCCCGGCTGGCTATAAGCAAGTTTCACGCGCTCCTCCTCGTTGGGGCTGTTCACGAGAGGCACCTCTGCACACCAGAAACTAGAGAGACGTTTCGCAAGGGTCTAAAATCTACAACAAGTGCAGACAGTACACCTTCAGCGAGGGGAGAGTTTCAGAGTCGCAGCGGGCAATCAATGCCCCGGCTGTGATTGCGCAGATGGTGCACCCGGAGCGATTCGAACGCCCGACCCCCAGATTCGTAGACTGAAACAGGCCCTCTGTTATGGTCGGTAATAGTCAGGAATAATCGGTATTTTTTATATATTTTACAATGCTTTATATCACATTTTCAAATATTACAAAACCTACAAAAACCGACTAAAACAGACCATTTCCGATGCTCAACCGGGGCACTGGTGGGGCACAGAAAGTGTGCTAATATTTTCAGTCTAAACAACAATTCCAGTTTTATTGGAGATTTTTCATGCCCCGGAAAGTCCGTGAACGGCAGGAACAAACGCCCATAGACACCCCAGGTCAAGCCTCCGGCTTGAGGCGAAAGCAACCCGTACAGCGTCTCACTCAGCGCCTTGCCAGCGAAGCTGAGGCCACCAGCCTCAAGCAACGTATTGCGGACCATGAAGTGAAAGGTCTGTTCCTGCGGATCACGCCCACAGGTGCCCGCAGCTATGTCCTGCGATATTCTCAGGAAGGCCGGCGGGGTGAAGCCACCATTGGCGATGCAAGTGGTATCACGCTTGCCATCGCCCGGGCCAAGGCGATCGATATGCTGAATGCGCTCACCCTCCAGAGGATAGATCCAGTCCAGGCAAAACAGGCTGCCATCGCCAGCGAACGCCAGCGCAAGCAAGATTCGTTCGCGGCCCTTACTGAGTTGTATTCCAAAGACGCGGCGCGTCGTAAGCGGCCGCGTACGCTCGAATACGAGACCTGGATTCTTGGCAAGCATATCCTGCCGAAGATCGGCGAGCGCCGGTATGCTGAATTGCGCCGGGCCGAGATCATTGCCTTCATCGAAACGCTTGGTGACACGACCGGGCATGTCACGGCCAACCGCGCGCACGCGGTCATCCGGCAGATCCTAAACTATGCGCTCAAGCGCGATCTCATCGAAGCCAATCCCGCGCTTGGCATCGAGCGGGTGTTCCAGGAAGTCTCCCGCGAGCGGGTGCTGAACGAGGCCGAGATTCGCACGCTCTGGGCGTTTCTTGAAGCGGCCCGGGGCAATCCGCCTGAAGCGCTGTCGAACGTTGTGCGACAGGGTAAGCGTGTCCCAAAAATAGTCACCCCCATGGTCGCCACCGCACTGCAGCTCTGCCTTTTGACGCTTCAACGCAGCGGCGAAGTCACCGGCGCCCGGATGGAGGAGTTCAGCTGGTCCGACAGCCTCTGGGTGATCCCCGCCGACAGAATGAAAGGTAAGCGGGCCCATGCGGTGCCGCTGTCCGGCCTTGCCATTGAGCGCTTCCAGGCAGCGTTCAAACTGTCCGGCGACCGCCTGGCATTTGCGGGCCGCTCGGGCGAAGCGAGCCTCGATCCGAAGCGCCTAACGCGGGCGATGAGCCGCTGCTGCCAGCATCTGGGTCTCACCAAAGCCGGACCGCATGATCTGCGCCGCACAGGCCGCACAATGATGACCAGCGAGCGGGTCGGCGTATCCTATGAAGTCGCCGAGCGCGTAATCGCACACCTCGTCGGGTCGGCGGTCAGCCGGGTCTACGACCGCAATGAATATCTACGCGAAAAGCGCGATGCGCTCGGTCGATGGGACGAGGCCTTGCGCGCTATCGTCGAGTGACGATCGCAGGTCGGTTTAGCGCTCCAGCCCACTGCCCTTTGACCTCGTCCGAGCGCGCTCCTGCGCCTCACGCTCAAGACGTTGCTGCTGCATGAGCCGCTTACGGATATCGAGATGCAGTTCCATGGCCTTGAGCCGGTCCTGCCAGTCGGCGTCGAACGTAAGCACCCCGCGCTTCGTCTCCGAAGCGAGCCGCATGCGGGCAAGTTCTCGCGCGCGGGCCCTGAGCGCCCG
>JBGTKE010000356.1:0-2325 GCA_041744775.1 Hyphomonas sp.
CGCCTGCACGAAAACCTCGCCCGCACCGGCCTCAAGGCGGACGTCATCGTCGCCGATGGCGAGACCTGGACCCCCGACGCGCCGTTCGACAAGATCCTGCTCGACGCCCCCTGCTCCGCCCTCGGCACATTGCGCCGCCACCCCGAAGGCGCCTGGATCAAGACCGAGGCCGATGTCGCCCGATTCCCCGGAGTGCAGGCGCGGCTGCTGGCCGCAGCCAGCCGCCTGCTCGCCCCCGGCGGCACGCTTCTCTACTGCGTCTGCTCGCCCCTCGCAGCCGAGGGGCGCGATGTGGTCAATGCGGTGATAACCAGCGGATTGCTGGTCCGGCGGCCCGTTTCGGCGGCCGAATGCCCCGGTTTCGAGGATTGCATCACCCCGGACGGCGATGTGCTCACCTTGCCCGGCCCCTCGCGCGACTGTGATGCCTTCTTTATTGCCCGGCTAGCTGCAGCCTCAAAGTGAACGCAATTCCATACAAAAGTTCATGTCCTATTCAGGCGGTGAGCGGCTATATGGCGCCATCGCAGGTATGCAATGCGAAAGGAAGAATTCAATGATGATGCAGCTTTCTGCTCAATCGGCCACGCGTAAAGCGATTGCAGGCGCGCTGGCTGCCCTCACACTGGCCGTCACCGGCTGTGCCAACTCCTATGGCACCAGCACGGCGAGCACCCGCTCGCTCGGTCAGGCCTCCACCGTTTACACCGGCGTCGTCACCTCGGCGCGCGAAGTCACGATCAAGCCTGACCGCTCGCTGATCGGCACCGCCACCGGCGCCGTGCTCGGCGGTCTCGCAGGCTCCGAACTTGGCGGCGGCGACAAGGCCCAGACAGCCGGCGCCATCGGCGGCGCAGTCATCGGCGGCGTTGCCGGTAACGAAGCCGGAAAGGCCGTCGGCACCAAGCGCGGCTACGCCTACATCGTTCGCTTCGACAATGGCGAAGTGAAGGAGATCATCCAGGGCGCTGACCTCTACATCCAGCCGGGCACGCCGGTGAGCGCCATCGCCGGCGCGGATGGCTGGAAGCTCATTCCCCGGTAATCGGGCTCACAGCCCACAACAAACGGACAGCCGGCTGCCTTGTGCGGCCGGCTGTTCCCTTTTAGGGATGGGCCCATGTCTCCGGTCCTGATTTCCCCCTCCATCCTGTCGGCTGACTTCGCCAAGCTCGGCGAGGAAATCCGCGCCATCGATGCGGCCGGGGCCGACATGATCCATGTCGATGTGATGGACGGGCATTTCGTCCCGAACCTGACTTTCGGCCCGCCGATTATCGAAAAGCTGCGCCCGCATACGAAGAAGCCCTTCGACGTGCACCTGATGATCGCGCCGGTGGACCCCTTCATCGCCGCCTTCGCCAAGTCCGGCGCCGACATCCTCACAGTGCACCCGGAAGCTGGCCAGCATCTTCACCGCACGCTGCAGGCGATCCGCGCCGCGGGCATGCGCCCGGGCGTCGCGCTCAATCCCGGCACGCCCGCCAGTGTGATCGAAGCGGTCATCGACGATATCGACCTCGTTCTCGTCATGTCGGTCAACCCCGGCTTCGGCGGCCAGAGTTTCATCACCAGCCAGCTGAAGAAGGTCGAACAGCTGCGCCGGATGATCGACGCCACGGGGCGCGACATCATCCTCGAAATCGACGGCGGCCTGAACGCCGAAACCGCGCCGAAAGCCATCTCCGCCGGCGTCACCGCCATCGTCGCCGGCTCCGCCGTCTTTCAGGGCGGCCCCTCGGCCTATGCAGAAAACATCCGGGGCTTGCGTCCCAAAGTCCGGGTTTGAACGGACCAGTATCTTGGACGGCAAGGACTGGTCAGACAGCAGCGAAGATTTCCAGGCCGACCGGACCCGGACCAGCAGCGATGACGCCGCCCTCTGGCGCCGCTTCCGCGGGGTCGCGGGCGACGACGCCAAGGTCTCCACCCTCCAGAAGCTGAAACTCACCGGCCATGGCCCGGACACCTTTAGCCTCCACCTCGAAAATCTTCTGCCCCCGGACGACCGCCGCGGCGAAGCGCTGATGGCCGGCATCTGGCGCATCGGCCAGCAGCGCATCGTGCTCGAACCCGGCCAGTCGCCATGGTCGACCGAAATGCCGTCGCGCCATTTCGCCGACCGCGTCCACCGCTTCGCCTGGGTGCCTGACCTGAGGGCGCAGGGCGAGGCCGGCCGAGACCGTGCCGTCGCGCTCACCGATGACTGGACGCACAAATTCGGCAAGTTCCACGGCTTCGCCTGGCGCCTCGAGCCGACCGCCAGCCGCTGCTGGAACTGGCTGCGCTGCGGCCCCGCCCTGCTGGAGGCGGGCACCGTCGAGG
>JBGTKE010000357.1:0-9774 GCA_041744775.1 Hyphomonas sp.
CATGGGCACAGCCATGCACCTGCCCCGCCGGCGCCGGGGCTGCGCCGGGTGACCAAGGGGGCGCGGCTGTCGGACGAGGCGATGTCACAAGGCGCGCCGGCGCAGGCCCGGAGCCTGAAGCCGGTAGTGGGCATTGACCGCATCCTCGTCGTGGCGAGCGCCAAAGGCGGGGTCGGCAAGTCGACGGTGGCGGTGAACCTGGCTGCCGCGCTGGCGAAAGCCGGGATGCGCGTCGGCCTGCTGGACGCCGACATCTACGGGCCCTCGATCCCGACCATGCTGGGCACCGTGGACGCGGCGCCGGCGACCTCGGCCGGCAAGAAACTGGTGCCGGTGGACGCGCACGGCATGAAGACGCTGTCGATCGGGTATCTCTCCGATCCCGACTCGCCGATGATCTGGCGCGGGCCGATCGTGATGTCGGCGATCACGCAGCTGCTGAACGATGCCGAATGGGGCACGGTCGCCGAGCCGCTGGATATCCTGATCATCGACACGCCGCCGGGAACAGGCGACGCACAGCTGGCGATTGCGCAGCGCGTGCCGGTGACCGCGGCGCTGATCGTGACGACACCGCAGGAAGTGGCCCTCGCCGATGTGCGGCGCGGCGCGGCGATGTTTGCCAAGACGCATATACCCGTGATCGGGCTCGTCGAAACGATGAGCTGGTTTGATGATCCGGCCGGAACGCGTCACTTCCTGATGGGCGAAGGCGGCGCGCGCCAGATGGGCGCGGCGCTCGGCTTGCCGGTGCTGGCCGAAATTCCGATGCTGGCGGTGATCCGCGAGGGCAGCGATACCGGCCAGCCGGCAGCCCTGGGGAATGGTCCGGCTGCGGACATTTTCATGCAGCTGGCCCGGACCGTGGCCATCGCGCTCGACCAATTGGTGACCAGACCGGCCCCGGAAATTATCTTCGAGGATTAGCCCGCCCTGATTCGACAGGGAATATACTTGGTAAAAAAATATAAATACAATCAAAGACTTGCAACTTATGGCAAAAGCGCGCAAGAGCGGCTTCCAGGACAGCAATGTCCGCCGCCCGAAAGGCCGCGCCATGTCACTCAACAAATCAGATACAATTGAACTGACCGGCGTAGAGCCGGTCATGGAGACCCTCGCCGTCGTCCAGCAGAAAGAACCGCCGCGCAAGCGGTACGCCGCGCCCTCGGCGCCGCGTCTACTCCGCTGCATGCTTCCTACCGTGAAGTCCTGAGGATATTCGCGTACGGACTGACCGGGCCGAAACCGCCCATCGCGAAAAATTCGGATTGCCTTCCATCGACATGACCGGCGAACGACTGGGCTGGAGCCTTCTAAGGCGCCTGCCGTCCGTGCTGGCCGGTATCGTCTGCCTGGCCGTCTGCGCCGGCCTGTTTGCCGCCACGGCGTTCACCTAGACCAATACGTCAGCCTCCGGACGATCGGCCAACGCGGCCGAGAAGCCGTATGGCGACGGATGGTAGTGCAACCGGCCCTACCGGCACGCTGCCTCCTTCAAGTTTTCAGGAAAGGCCCTTACCCATTTTCATGGGAGAGGGGTTAAGTGAGTCACGCGTTGTAATTCAACTTCAATCCGGCTTCGGGCCAGCGCGTCTTGAGCAGCTGGCCGGTACCGGAGGCGCAGATCCAGGCGTCGTGCATGTCCTTGCCGCCGAAGGCGATGTTGGTGACGAAGGGGTCCGCGATTTCGGTGAAACTGGAATGGCCATCCGGGCGGATGGTGGTGATGCCGCCCATGCCGCCGTTCTTCAGGATGGTTGCTACACAGACGTTTCCGGAGGCCGCGACGGCGAGACTGTCGAAATAGCAAAGCTCGGTCTGGCCGGTGATCACGCGGCCGCGCAGGAATGGCGGCTTGTGGGGCGTGTATTCGCCGGGGCCGGTGAGGGCGAAGGCCCAGAGGCGGGCGGTCATCGTGTCGGCGAAGTAAAGCGTGTGACCGTCCGGGGAGAGGCCGCAGCCATTTGGCGAGATGTGGTGGTAGTCGATTTCCTTGATGAAGGTTCCGTCCGGCTTGGCGTAGTAGAGGCCGCCATGGTCGCGGTGGCGGGAGAAGCCCTTGCCGAGGTCGGTGAAATAGAAGCCGCCATCCTTGTCGAAGACGATATCGTTGGGGCCGCGCAGCTTGTTGCCGCCGACTTCCTCGTAGAGGCGGTCGACCTTGCCGGTGGAGAGGTCGATCCGTTCGATCCGGCCGCCGGAATAGTCAGGCGGGCAGTTGCCCGGCACCATCAGCTCGCCGACCTCGTGATATTCGAAGCCGCCATTGTTGCAGCAGTAGAGTGCGCCGTCCGGGCCGATGGCGAGGCCGTTGGGGCCGCCGCCGGGGGTGGCGACGACTTCATGCTTGCCGTTCCAGACGCGACTGATGCAGCCTTTCTGGATCTCGACGAGGAGGATCGAGCCGTCCTCCATGACGACCGGGCCTTCGGGAAAGCCAAGGCCGGAAGCGACCACTTCGAAGTCCATCTGCGTATCCTCCCAAGGCGTTTTGCCGGGAGGCTACGCCCTGGACGCAGCAGCGTCCATCATTCCCGGGGGGTCAGGCCGGCGCAGTGACGCGGTCGAGGACGCGCAGCGTGAAGGCGTGGTCGTTGCCCTCCCCCGCCTCGACGCGGGTGCGCGAGGCCACAGACCAGCGATCGTTATTGAGTTCAGGAAAGAAGGCGTCGCCTTCGGGGGCGGCTTCGACTTCGGTGAGGTAGATACGGTCAGCCATCGGCAGCGCGAGTTGATAGATCGCGGCGCCGCCGATGACGAAGACTTCCGTCTGGCCGGCGCGCAGGGCCATGGCCTTGGCAGCGTTGATGGCCGAAGAGACGCTGGAATAGACGCGGGCCTCGGCGGCGTCATAATTCCAGTCGCGGCTGATCACGATGTTCGGGCGGCCGGGCAGCGGGCGTTTGGGCAGACTTTCCCAGGTCTTGCGGCCCATGATGACAGGCGCGCCCATCGTGGTGCGCTTGAAATGGGCAAGATCGTCCTTGAGATGCCAGGGCAATTGCCCTGCGCTGCCGATCACTCTATTTCGGCCTTGGGCGACAATAAGGCTGAGCCGGATGGGTTCTATCATGGGCATGGTTCCGGGCGGCCTCGGGATGGTCGCGGCATGCGCCGTCCCCGGCGCCGTTAACTTTCGTTGCGTCAGGGGTGAGGTGATGCGCCCGGGCGCCAGTCGGGCGCAACCTGCAATCGCAGCCGGGGCTGTATTTGCCCCTCAAGGACGGCTTGTTATATGAGCTTTGATCTCGCCCTGGTTCTGACCAACGGACATCCTGGACTGCTGGGTCCGGCGCTCGGCGCGCTGGGGCTGACAGTTGCTGCGATCTGGTACCTGCAGGGCCGCGCTTGGGCGCTGCTGTATGTCGTGTTGATCCCGTTCCTGAACTGGAGCTTCGGCATCATTCCGGAATTCGGCATCGTGGCGCCGGGCGAGAGCGCGACCTTTCCGCAGGGCGTGTCGTTGCACCCGATGACGATGGTCACCGGGATGGTGTTCGTGATCCGCGATTTCGTGCAGCGCGAGATGGGCCACCGGGTTCTGATCCTGATGGCGATCGCCGTGGCCTGGTCGTTCTTCTATGCCTGGCCGGTGATCGCACTGGCGAGCGGGATCGCGTTCGCGATCTCGGAATTTGTCGACTGGCTGATGTTCACCTTTACGAAGTACCGGCTGTCGACACGGATCCTGCTTTCCAGCGCGCTGGCGGCGCCGGTCGATACGACCGTGTTCCTGTATGGCGCTGACCTTGCCAAGCAGATGGAGCTAGGTATGGACCCCGGCAATTCGCTGCATATCTGGAACTGGATCGTCTTCGTGATCGGCAAGATGGTGGGGGCCGTGATTGTCTCGGCAATCATCCGGCGGCGCGAGGATGCCGGGTTGATCTCGCCGTACGAGGCTTGATGGAATTGTAGGTGCAGCGAACGGAGTGAGGTGCACCTCGCTGCGCTCGGCGACAAAGCGTTCATCGGTGCCTTCCAAATAGCCCGCCGGGTCGGTCTGGTTGCCCCCTCGGCACTGAACACAGTCAAGGCGATATTCGCGGCGGGCAGCAAGCGGCTCGCCCGGACTTGCCTCGGGGCGCTGAAGCGGCAACACAGGACGTCTGAATCCAGACCGGACATGGAGGGACAACACGATGGCTCACGCGCTCAATCTTGTGCTCGGCGCGTTGGCGGCGGCGCTTCTGACGGCTTGCGGTACCTTTGCGAAGGACGAGGCGCCGGCTGCGGAGGCGGCGGCTTCGGAGGCGCCCGGGACTCAGCCGGCCGCGAAACCAGCCGCGCCGGTCTTCGAGCCGAAGCTTGTCTCCCTGCCCTTCCGGCTGGATGTGACCTTCAGCGACGCCGCCACCGCCAAACTCCGCGAGGCGAACGCGGACCTCGGCGTTTCGGCGGACTATTACGGCCTGCCGAAAGATCCCGGCATGGCCGGTCTCGATCCGGACCTCGGGATCTGGCTCGGGGGCGAAATGGTCACCATCGATCCGGGAGCGCGGTCGTTGACGCTGAAGGGCGAGGTCGATGCGGCGCGCGTGGCGCGCGAAGTGGCCGGCGATGCCCGCGTCAGGGTGATGGTATTCCCGGTGCGGGCCTATTCGGCGCAGGCGGCGGTGACATGCACGGAGTTCGACGAATACCTGTCGATCGCCGTGGAGACGGGCGGCACGGTGCGCTGCACGCTGACCGGCGAATAGGCTTCCGCATCAGACCGCGACAGCCGCCTTGATGTGCGGGTGCGGATTATAATTGTCGATCCGGAAATCCTCATAGACCCATCCGAAGAGGCCGGTCTTCTCTGGATTCATCCAGAGCGTGGGGAGAGCGCGCGGTTCGCGCGTCAGCTGCAGTTCAGCTTGCTCCAGATGGTTCAGGTAGAGGTGTGTGTCACCGAACGTGTGCACGAATTCGCCGGCCCGCAGGCCGGTGGCGCGCGCCATCATGTGCGTCAGCAGGGCGTAGGAGGCGATATTGAATGGCACGCCGAGGAAGACATCCGCCGAGCGCTGGTAGAGCTGGCAGTTCAGCCGGCCGTTGATCACGTTGAACTGGAAGAGGCAGTGACAGGGCGGCAGGGCCATGTCGTTGACGTCGGCCGGATTCCAGGCCGAGACGATCAGGCGGCGGGAATTCGGGTTGGTGCGGATCTCGTCGAGCACCCACTGGATCTGGTCGATGGTGCGTCCGTCCGGAGCCGCCCAGCTGCGCCATTGCTTGCCATAGACGGGGCCGAGGTCGCCGTTCGCGTCGGCCCAGTCATCCCAGATCGAGACGCCGTTTTCCTTCAGCCAGGCGATATTCGTGTCGCCGCGAAGGAACCAAAGCAACTCGATGATGATCGAGCGGACGTGAAGGCGTTTGGTGGTGAGCAGCGGAAAACCTTGTTCGAGGTCGAACCGCATCTGGCGGCCGAAGACGCCGCGCGTGCCGACCCCGGTGCGGTCCCCGCGGTCATGGCCGTTCTGCAGTATGTCCTGCAGGAGAGCGTGATACGGCTGCATTCCCGGATCCTCGGATAAGGGGGCGAATCGGGGCAAGTGTAGGGTAACCAGCCCCTCGCGCGCCAGTCACAATTGCTGGCTTGGCGGAAACCGTCCTTGAAGCCCGTGGGGAGCTGCTGGAAGTTTACCGCACGATCGCCCGGTCGATTTCGGACCTGCGCTTGAAGTGCTGAAGCAGAACGCTTGCCGGAGGCGCCTCCGGCTCGCTATGGCTGTCGGCCGATGCTTGCCTGGATCCCCAACGCCCTGACGATATCGCGCTGCGTGTTTGCGGTGCTGGTCCTGTATGGCGCGCTCAATGCGTCGGCAGCCGGCAGCACGGCCGGTCTGACCTCAGGCGACGAGGCGCTGCGCCATACGACGCTGGAGCAGCTCTGGCACCAGTTTGCCCTGCTCTCCTTTCTCTCCGGCGCGCTGACGGACTTCCTCGATGGCTGGGCGGCGCGCCAGTTCAAGGCGGAGAGCCGGTTCGGAGTCTGGCTGGACCCGATTGCCGACAAGCTGCTGGTGGGCTTCGCCCTTCTCGGCCTGGCGCTGACACTGAGGAGCTGGCTGATCTATGTGCCGGCCGCACTGATCATCGCGCGCGATGTGTTCATGACCTGGCTGCGGACGCGGCCGGAAGCGGCCGGCGTTGTCGCGCCGAGCCATCTGGCGAAGCTGAAGACCGGCGTGGAAATGGCGGCGATTGCGGGCCTGATGCTGCCCTTTGCGCTGATGCCGGCGGCGGTCGGTGAGGCGGCTGCGGGCGCGAGCGCCTGGGCGGTTACCGGCGCGGGCGCGCTGGTGATTCTGCTATGGGGGGCGGCGGCCCTGTCGCTGTTCACGGCGGCGCAATACGTGCGGGCGGTACGTCCCCGCTGAACTGAAAACGCCGGTTCCCGGGGAGAGGAACCGGCGCCGAGGCGAAGACGGCGGGGTGCTCCTGGAGGGAAGAGCCCGTCTTGCCGGCTTTCAGGTCGTGACGCGGGGAGGCGCGTCACTGGATTCCAGAATGGCGCGCAGCATTCAACAAATCGTAAAGCCCGTATACGGAAATTTTAGGTAGTGGCGCCGCATGGGCAAGGTGCTGCCCGATGAAAGCCATGTTTGGCTTCAAATCCTGACGGCATGAAACACCCGGCCGGGCCAAGACCAAACCTGATCGCGCTATTGCTGGCCGCCCTTGTTTTCCTGTGCCTGCCGGCGCTGCTGGCCTTCGCCGAAGCCGAGACAATCCCCTCCTCCCGCAGGTCGGACACGGCGTATGCGGCGCAGAAGCCCCTGCTCGCGCGCGATCTGGCGGCGGCCGGGCTGGAACTCGGCAGCCCGGTCTACCTGCGCCTCACCAAGCAACCGGCCGAGCTTACGGCGTTCGTCCGGGACAGCGACGGGGGGTTCAAGGCCTTCCGCAGCTGGCCGGTCTGTTCCGTATCCGGAGGACTCGGACCAAAACAACGCGAAGGCGATGGCCAGGCGCCGGAAGGCTTCTACAAGGTCACGCCCGCGCAGATGAACCCGGCCTCCAGCTACCACCTCTCCTTCAATCTCGGCTACCCGAATGCCTTCGACCGCGCCAACGGGCGCACGGGCAGCTTTCTGATGGTGCATGGATCGTGCGTCTCGATCGGCTGTTTCGCGATGACCGACCGGGGTATCGAGGAAATCTGGACGCTGATGCAGGCGGCGTATGAGGAAGGTCAGTCGTCCGTGGACGTGCATATCTTCCCCTTCCCCATGACCGATGAGACCCTCGCAGCGCAGCGGGGAAACGAACATCTGCCTTTCTGGACCAGCCTTGCGCCCGCCTGGACGCAATTCAATGAGACGGGCCGGGTGCCGAAGGTAAAACTCTCCGGCAATGCCTATCAGGTTTTGGGCGCCCACCAGGGCGAGACCGGCGCGCCGCCATAGAGTTCCTCGAGTCGCCGGCGGTTGCCGGGGGTGATGCCGTCCGGCGGGTTCAGCGGGTCGGCCCAGGCCGATTCCGCGATCTCGCCGAGGCTGGTGGCCGCGACCGGTTCCCAGCTGCCCCAGGGTACGCGGTAGAAGATCACGTGATCGTTCCGGAAGCTGTGATGGTTGGAATAGACGCCGATCATCTGCGGCGGAGTGACAAGCCGAACACCGGCCTCTTCGTGAAGTTCGCGGCACAGCGCGTCGAGTGCCGGCTCGCCCCGCTCGATTCCGCCGCCGGGCATGAACCAGCCCTTCATATAGGTGTGGCGCACCAGGAAGACGTGGCCGTCGGCATTCTCGACCGCTGCGCGCACGCCGAGCGTCATCGGGCGGCTGAGCCGGAACCAGGCCTGGAATGCGAGCGTGCGGATCGAGGGCATGCGAGAACTATCCGTGGACGAACTCTGAGGCGGTGAAGCCCTGGAAGAACAGCGCGGCGGTGAGATCCGTATGGCGGATCGCGGCGGCCGCTTTGGCAGCAACAACCGGTTTGGCGTGATAAGCAATACCGAGTCCGGCGGCCTCGATCATGTCGAGGTCGTTTGCCCCATCGCCGAGCGCGACGGCGTCCTCTGGCCTCGCCCCGAGGGTAGCGGCCGCCTCGAGGAGCGCGATGCGCTTGGCCGCGCGGCCGAGGATCGGTTGGCCAACTTCGCCGGTCAGCGCAGCGCCATCATCGAGCAGCGTGTTGCCCTGATTGGCGGCGAAACCGGCCAGCTGCGCGACCCGGGACGTGAAGAAGGTGAAACCGCCGGAGACGAGCAGTGTCTGGGCGCCGTGGGCTTTCATCGTATCGATCAGGGTGCGGGCACCGGGGTTCAGCGTGATGCGCTCGCGCAGGGTGCGCTCCAGTTCGCCGAGCGGCAGGCCGCGTAGCATGGCGACGCGGGACCTGAGCGCCGCTTCGAAATCAAGCTCGCCGCGCATGGCGCGTTCGGTGATCTCAGCGATCCGGGGCTTCAGGCCGACGGCGTCGGCCAGTTCGTCGATACATTCCTGCCCGATGATGGTGGAATCCATGTCGGAGATCAGCAGCCGCTTGCGGCCGAACCGGGCCGCGGGCATCACGGCGAAATCGGCCTCAAGTTCGGCTTCAAGCAGGGCACGCAGGCCAGACGGCGAAGTGCCATCGGGAATCGTGAACGGCAAAAACATCGCATGCAGAGGGGCGGTCTTTGACAGATCTACCCCCACATCATGGGTGCCGCCGATGTCCGCGATCGCATCCACCAGGGTGCGCGCCGGCGCGGGTCCACCGGTTCGGGACACAGCAACTACAACCCACTCGCTGGACATCGAACACTCCGGTTTGAGGCAGGCCAGTCTCTAGGTGGCTTTTCCAATGGCGGGCAAACCCTTAGGTGTTGAGGATGCATCCCGCAATCCTGATCCACGGTCCCACCGCCAGCGGCAAGTCCGCCCTCGCCATCGAAGTCGCCCGCCGGCTCGGCGGCGAGGTGATCAATGCCGATTCCATGCAGGTGTACGACGAGGTGCAGGTCATCTCGGCGCGCCCCAGCGAGGAAGAAATGGACGGCGTACCGCACCACCTGTTCGGCTATGTCGATCCCGGCACCCGATATTCGACCGGCGAATGGCTGGAAGCGGCCCGGGCCGTAATCCGGAAGCTGCACCGGCAGAACAAGCGGGCGATCTTCGTCGGTGGGACCGGGCTTTACCTGCTGGCGCTGACGCAGGGCCTGTCGGACATACCGCCTGTGCCGGACGAGATCCGCGCCGAAGTGCGCACGATCAGCGAGGCGGAAGGGGCCGACGGCCTGCGCGCGCGGCTGATGCCCCAAGACCCGGAATTGGCCGAACGCCTCGGCACCGGAGACAGGCAGCGCCTCGCGCGGGCCTATGAGGTGTGGCTGGCGACGGGCCGCTCGCTGACCGATTTCCAGACCGAACGCCAGCCGCCGGTACTGCAGCCCGGCGAATGGACCGGCTTTGCGCTCACCCCGCCCCGCGCCGCACTCTACAAGAAGATCGACCGGCGCTTCGAGGGCATGCTGATGCAGGGCGCCATGAACGAAGCGCGGGCGCTGATGGCGCGCGGACTTGATCCGGAACTGCCGGTCATGAAGGCCTGCGGAATGCCTTGGCTGACGGCTTTCGTGCGGGGCGAAATGAGCCCGGAAGAAGCCGCCGAGAATGCCAAGCGGGACACGCGCCGCTATGCAAAACGGCAGTTCACCTGGATCGGACGCCAGTTTCCGTTCTGGACACGCATTCCTTCCCCGGAGTTGAACGACCGTTTGAGGGTGATTTTTGCCCTTTACAGGGAGATTGACACAGCACAAGCGGAAGATTATGCCTGACCACACTA
>JBGTKE010000358.1:0-10807 GCA_041744775.1 Hyphomonas sp.
GGCCCGGAACGGCGCCGCGGGCGATGGCATCGCGCAGGCCGAAGACGGCGTCGTTGCCGCCGCCGACATCCTGCACCGTGGTGAACCCGCCATCAGAGTCTTGCGTCCAAAGTCCGCGCCGTTGAAGGCCGCGTCCACGTCGGAGTCTTCGAAGCCCTTCAGGCGATTGGCCGGGCCGCCTTCGAACGTGATGTGCACATGGCTGTCGATCAGGCCCGGCAGGACCCAGGCCTTCTTCAGGTCGATCACCGGATACTTCTTCGGCATCGTGAAGCCCGGCGTGACCGAGACGATGCGGCCGCCCTCGACGAGGATCGTCTGGTTGGTGAGATAGCCCTCGCCCGGCACGGCCATGACATGGCCGGCCTGGATGACGGCGTCCTGCGCGTGGGCCATCGCGGCAAGGGAGATGGCGCCGATCAGCGCGGCAGCGAGCTTCTTCATGGTTCGGTCCTTCCCCAGAATGTGTGGAGAGACCGTAATGGGTTTGGCTGCGGAATCAACGCCGTAGGGTGACTGCCCGGCGCCTATGAAATGGCGTCTATTCGCCAGAAGCGGAAGTTCAGAAAGAAGGCGCTTCCTCGTTACGTACGTATGATGTCCTCATACTCAAAAACGGGACCTGGATGCGCTCGAAGGCGGAATAGACGGGCTGCCAAGTCCCGTTGGAACGTAGTTCGAGCACTCGCCTAACAACGCCTCCCAATTGAGTATGTATCGCCAGCCGACAGTCGCCCGCTGCGAGCCCGTCCAGTGCATCCGAAACAACTTGCCGCTTGTTTTCGAAGGGAAAGAAGTAGGACCAGAACTCCTCAAAGCCGATGTTGACTTCGTCGCCATTCTGCAAACCGAGCATAAGTTCAAACGACATCCCTGGCTGCCGTGGCACCCGCATCAAAAGCTCGACAGGCGCCCCATCCAGTTTTTCGATGGCAAACGAATGCCGCCAGGCGAAATCCCGAAATAATGCCTCGGCGTCGTTTGTGTAATTCGTCATAAGAACAGTTTAGCAAAACGTCGAATTGTCTGGAACAGGCAGAATGGCGACGGTCTCGTTGAGTCCGAGCGCTAGTCCTCAACCAGCCGCCCGTCCGCATCCCGCGCCTCCGGCCCGTCCACCCGCGCGCGGCCATCGCCGAAGGCGGCGTCGCGGGCGCGGAGGGTGGGTTTGAGGCCGTTCTCCTGAACAGATTTGCGGAAGCCGCCGGCGGCGCGGGTGTTATGTCCGCGTACGTCGTTTTCGACCGCGAGGCGCTGCAGGGTGCGGGCGCCCATCAGCTCCATCGCGAGGTTCACGATGCGCTTGTTGGCGGAGAGGAGGTCCGGGTCGATCAGGGCGAGGCGCGCGGCGAGGCCGGTGACTTCGGCTTCAAGGTCTGCCTCCGGCACGGCCTTCATCACGAGGCCGATCTGCTGCGCTTCGCGGCCCGTGACCGTGTCGCCGGTCAGCATCAGGCGCTTCGCCCATTGCGGGCCGCAATGGTAGATCCAGAACTGGTTGGGCAGCGCGCCGAGGTCGCGCGCGGGCGGAAAGCCGAAGGTGGCGGTGTCGGCAGCGATCACCATGTCGCTCATCAGCGCGAGATCGCAGCCGCCTGCGAGGCAATAGCCATGAACCTTGGCGATGACCGGCTTGTGCATGTCGAAGATCGCCATGCGCCAGCGCTGCTGGCGTTCGAGTTGCCAGGCGTCGTCGTCGATGGAACGGTGGCCGCGATAGGACTTCGCCGCCTTGTCCTCTACGCCTGAGACCGGCACCTCGCCATCGGCGCCGGAGAGATCATACCCCGCGCAGAAGGCCCGGCCGGCGCCTTCGAGGATCACGCTGTGCACGGACGTATCATTGTCCGCCTCCCAGAGTGCTTCGGAGAGTTCGCTCTGCATAACGTACGAAAGTGCGTTGAGCTTGGCCGGGCGGTTCAGCGTGATGCGGGCGTGGCCGCCGCGGGCGGCGTAAAGGATCGTGTCAAAGCCAGGCATGGCGGGCGCTCCTGATGAGAGCCCGGACTATCGGCTGCCTGCGCGCGAAAGCCAAGAAGAGAGGCAGCGTCCTGCCGGAGGTCAGTCTTCCAGAGCGCGGGTCACTGCCTCCGTGATCTCCGGCACAGGGTGTTTCGTCAGGTCCTTGTCGATCCAGGCGATCACGCAGTGGGCAAGATCGCCGCTCGCCGTCTTGCGGATCCGGCCAAGGGCAACCGGCGGCGCAAACACGGCGATGTCCTTGAATGCACCGCTGGCCGCGTCCGCTTCGAGGTCCTTGACGATCTGGTCGATGAAGCGGTCTTCATTCACCTGGTGGATGTCTGAGGATTCATACGCCGCGCGCCGGTCTCCCACGGAACTGAACGTGCGGGGGGGCCGGTCTCGTCCCTGTTCGTGGGTCTTCGGATTGTCCTGATCGTAGACGCGCCGCGCCTTCAGCTCGGGCGAGACGGGGGTCCCGATATTCTCGAATACGATGCCACGGCCGCCATCGGCCACGACAACCCAGGCGCCGGTCTTCAGTATCATGGGGCCTCCTCGGCCAGCGGACAAGGGCCCGCAGTCGCTGTAACTAACGCCGATAAGGTCACAAGTTCAGTCCGGAGAAATACGGAGACGAGCTGATTAACCAACGAAAGGCGGGAGGCTCGTCTGCACTTTCCTGGTCAGGCCGGCGCGGACAATGGCGTAGGCTTGTGTGATGCGCTGGCGCAGCTCGGCGCCCGGCAGCGATGCCGGGAGGACCTGCACCCATTTGGCGCGGGCGAGATAGGGCGCGGGGATCGCCGCGCCGGATTCGGTCAGCACATGGAAGGCCTCGTCGCTGCACTTGAAGGAAATTTTCGTGCAGGCCTTGTCTGTGGCCGTGAACATCTTGCCGGCGATCTTGTAGACCTGATCATCGCCCCACTGCTCCACGCACTCCGCTCCCGGGAGAGACAAGGCATGCTTGCGGAATGCGGCGGGAGTCATGCGAGGCGCTCTGCCGGATAGCGCGGATAGCTGGCTTTCATGACGCCGTGATTGAGCAGCATCTCGGCGACCTGCTTCTCGCCCTTTGCGTCGAAGATTCCGGTGCGCACCCAGTAATTCTCTACACGGCGGGATTCCGACAGGGCGACGATCTCGCGGCGCAGGAGATAGTCCTCGCCGACGAAGAGCGGGCCGTCGAGCATCCGGATCTCGAGATCGGCGAACAGACCGATGCTGGGATTCTTGACCGGGAAGCGGGCACCATGGCTCGAGTAATTTGCCAGTACGCTGACCATCTCGAGCGGGATCACCGCGCGGCCCCAGGGCGAGGCCGTCGCGTCAGCATACATGGCGTGCGTCTCGGTGATCACCTTCAGCTTGTCGGCGAGCGAGAAGGGATAGAGGTCGCCCATGTGCTGGTCCGGACCCATGCGGACGATCTCGTTGTCGCGGCCCGTCATGCCGGTTTTCAGGTCCGCGAGGATCACGAGATCATTCGCAGGACGCAGCTTTTTCATCCGCTCTTCGAGCAACGTGTCGCCATGGTCTGGCCCGAGGCTGGCGCTGGCTTCGAGCACCGGCGTGCCGTCTTCCTTGAAGGCGCGGCACAGCGTACGGGTGGCGCCCGGCGCCGGCTTGTCGATCTCGGCACGGACCTTCTCGCCTTCGAACACCATGTTGAGGAAGTGCGCGGAGAAGCAACCGCGGTCGTACCAGGCGTTGCCCCAGACCTCAGCGAGCAGCGGCACGAACTGCGAGAAATGCGTCGGCCCTTCGATCGGACCGGCCTTGATGCCGAGGCGCGCGGCTTCGGCGTCGTCGTGCAGCGATTTGTGGCCGGCATATTTCTGCTCGGTCAGCAGGTTGACCGGGCTGCGCAGCGCGCCGCTCAGGATTTCACCGGCCATAGGATCAGCCTTCCATCCCTGCCCGCCGCGCAAAATCCGCTGCGAAGCGCGCCAGCGGCACAACCCGCGCGGCGTTCGATTCGGCGTTGGCACTGTTGGCGGTGCCGTCGCGCACGCGGCCGATGATGCCTTGCAGGATGCCGGCGAGGCGGAAGGCGTTGTATGCGAAGTAATAGTCGAGCTGCGGCAGGCCGCTGCGGCCGGTATGGGCGCAATACATCGCGACGTATTCTTCCATTGTTGGAATGCCCCAGGCCTTGAGGTCCGCGATCGCCATGATCGAGCCGCGCGAGGAATCACCGGGCGGCATGACCCAGTTCATCAGGTGGTAGGAAAAGTCCGCGATCGGATCACCCAGCGTGCAGAGTTCCCAGTCGAGCACCGCGATCACGCGCGGCTCCGTCGGGTGCAGCACCATGTTGTCGAGCCGGTAGTCACCGTGGACGATGGTCGTCATGTCGCCGGGCGGAATGTTCTTCGGCAGCCACTCGATCAGCTTTTCGATTTCCGGGATGTGGATCGTCTCGGAGGCTTTGTACTGCTTCGTCCAGCGGTGGATCTGGCGGGCCACATAATCGCCCTCCTTGCCATAGCCTTCAAGGCCCGCCTTCCTCCAGTCGACATTGTGCAGGTCGGCAAAGGTCTTGACCTTGGCCTCGTAGATCTTGCGGCGCATCGCGGGCTCATAGTCCGGCAGCGTGCCGTCCCAGAGGATGCGGCCTTCCATCATGTCCATGACATAGAACATCGTGCCGACGACACTTTCGTCCGTGCACAAGCCATAGGGGCGCGCGACCGGATAGCCGAGCGGATACAGCGCACTGATGATCGTGAACTCGCGGTCCACGGCGTGCGCGCTGGGCAACAGGTTGCCCGGCGGCTTGCGGCGCATCACGTACTTCTTCTTCGGGGTCACCAGCTGGTAGGTCGGGTTCGACTGGCCGCCCTTGAACTGGCGAACTTCCAGCGGGCCTTCATAGCCCTCGACATGCGCCTCCATCCAGGCCGCCAGACTGTCTTCATTGAACTTGTGGCTCTCGACCACCGGCTTGGTGCCGGAAAACAGGTCTTGTGCGTTGGCCGCCTCTGCCATTTCGGTCTCCCCTAAGTCTGCCGGTTTTGATATAATACCATACTGATACCGCCGGGCGCGCCAAGACCTACCGCAACGTCGCCGGCCTGTAACCGCGAGAAGGATACCGCTTGCATGATGTCTCGCGTTGCCTTGTTCGTGCTCGGCTTTTTGATATTTGTCGCTCCGGTTCACGCCAAGACGCTCGATCCGGACGCCCGGATCCGCCCCGAGTTGCTGGCGCGGGCCATGGAGGTGATGGAGGCGCGCAGCCCCGAACGCCGTGACTCCGGCCAGCTTGTCGTCGTCGATTACAGCCTGCATTCCAGCCAGGAGCGCCTGTTTGTCATCGATCTCGAAACCGGCGGCGTCACCGCCTTCCGCGCCGCCCACGGCCTCGGATCGGACGCCGACCATGACGGCTTCCTCGACAGTTTCTCCGGCGTCTCCGAGTCGCAGGCGAGCCCCGAGGGCACGTTCCGTTTCGCCGAGGAATACACCGGCAAGCATGGCCGGTCGTACCGCCTCGACGGGCTGGACGCGACCAATAAGTCGTCCCGCGCACGGGCCATCGTCATCCACGCCGCTGACTATGCCGAGCCGGCCTTCCTCAAACAGCACGGCAAGCTCGGCCGCTCGAATGGCTGCATCGTTTTCTCGAAAGCAGACCTCGCGCGTTTCAGCGCGGCCGTGTCCGAAGGCACGCTGATCTTCGTGGGGAAGTAGGCTCTTGATCGCGAGACCCCCGCAAGGCTAAACCCCGCGCATGACCGATACACCGCCCGACCGCCTCTCCGTGAACCCTCGCAGCCCGCACTATGACTATGACCTGCTCCTGCGGGGCGTCGGCGTGCGCTTTCGCGGCGAGGAGAAGACCACGGTCGAGGAGTATTGCGTCTCCGAAGGCTGGATCAAGCTCACCGCCGGCAAGGCGCTGGACCGCAAGGGCAACCCCCTGACGATCACGCTCAAAGGCCCGGTCGAGGTCTGGTTCAAGGACGAACCGGCGGCCTGAGCCGCGCCCGGATTTCCGAAAGACAGCTTTCCGCCCGTGTGCTAGCCCTCGTCTTCAGGGACGCCGGGGGACAGCATGATATCGCACGATCGCGGGCTTGAGCCGAAAGCGGTGCCATGACCCTCAACGACGCCTATCTCCTATCACAGATCGCCGGCGTCGTGCTGGTCGCGCCAACCTTGGTCTATCTCGCGCTGCAGGTTCGCCAGAACACGCTCCAAATGCGCGCGACTGCCCGCTTCCAATGGGTTGAAGCCTCCGGCCAGTTCAACGCGCTGACTGCCGGCAGCCTTCAGGCGGCTTCCGTCTTCCGCCGCGGCTGGGACAATCCCGACGCGCTGGACGATGACGAGCGCATGCAATTCCTCATCCACATCGGCCATTTCATGCAGATCTATTCAACCATGTTCGAGCTGCATCAGGACAAACTGCTGCCGGATACCCAATGGCACAATTGCCGGCAGGACATGATCTCCGTGATGAACAGTGCGGGCTGCCTCTGGGTCTGGGAGACGTATGGCAAGCAGGGCCTCAGCCCGGAATTCGTGGCCTACATGGAGGCGCTGCGAACAGCAGGCGCTGCCTCCTTCAGTCTCGGCGCCGACGCCCTGAAGCGGAGCGGCGCATGATCCTCCGCCGTCTCGCCGAAGCCTTTCGCAGACAGGACTGGTTCACCGTCGCGGTGGAAACGCTGATTGTCGTGTTTGGCGTGTTCATCGGTCTGCAGGTCAGCAACTGGAACGAAGCGCGCAAGCAGGCGGCATTGCAAGCAACGTTGCTGGAGCGGCTCGAGGAAGAATTCCTGACGCTTGAACCCGTGGTCGCTGACCTCGTCACCATCTCCCGGCTTGCGCAGACAAGCACCGCCGAAGTCGTCAACGCCCTGCGCCAGGAAGCGCCGCCTGCGGACGAGGCCGCGTTCCGCTACGCGCTCGGCCGCGCCAACTGGGCGCAGAACGTGCCGCAGGTTGCGACCGCCTATGCCGAACTCGTAGCCACCGGACGCCTCGCCGACATCCGCGATGTCGAGCTTCGCACCGCGTTGATCCGCTACGGCGACGCGCATGAGCGGCTGGAGCGCATCTACCCCATGGCGACAAGCATCATATTCGCTCCGGACTCGAACTACTACCGCGCAGTGGACTGGAACATGGATCCGGCAACCTGGGAGGAAGACGGCGCGCTTGTCTTCTACGACTGGGAAGCCCTGCGCGCCTCACGCGCCGAGATGCAGGCCTGGGTCACATTCCAGCACGACCTCGCGCTGTACGCAGAAGCAGAACTCATGGAAATCCGGGCAATCCTCTCCCTTCTTGAAGCGGAAAGCTGAACCCTCAATCCCTAAACGCCCGCCAGCCGATATCGCGCCGGCAGAATCCCGCCGGCCAGTCGATCGCATCCACGCCCGCATAGGCGCGGTCCACCGCCTCGCGCAAGGTCGCGCCGCTCGCCGTTACATTCAGAACGCGCCCGCCATGGGCCGTCAGCAGGCCGATGGAATTCATGTCCGTACCCGCATGAAAAACCGTCACGCCCGGCACCGCATTCGCCCCTGCCACGTTCTTGATGATGCTACCCTTCTCCACCTTACCCGGATAGCCCTTCGCCGCCATCACCACCGTCGCCGTGGGTTCGAAAGCCTCCAGTTCCAGCAGCGACTCGAAGGCCGCTTCACTGCCCTTCAGGCCGCCCGTGGCCGCGATCAGGATCAGCGGCACGATATCGCCCTTGAGACCCTTCATCAGCACCTGGCATTCCGGATCGCCGAAGCGTGCATTGAACTCGACTACTTTCGGCCCCTCGGCGGTCACCATCACGCCGATATACAAGACGCCCTGATACGGCATGCCGTCCTTCGCCATGCCCTTCAGCATCGGTTCGGCAATCTCGCGCTTCACGCGCGCCATGATCTCTGTACTGACGACCGGCGCCGGCGCATAGGCGCCCATGCCGCCGGTGTTCGGCCCGGTATCACCCTCGCCAACGCGCTTGTGGTCCTGCGCCGCCGGAAGATAAACCGCGCCCTCGCCATCTGTGATGACAAACACGCTCGCCTCCTCGCCTTGCATGAATTCCTCGATTACCAGCGTCGCCGACGCCTCGCCGAACTTGCCCGACAGCATCTCGTCGATCTCGGCCTCGGCCTGTTCCAGCGTCTCGGCAATCACCACGCCCTTGCCCGCCGCGAGACCGTCAGCCTTCAGCACATAGGGCGCGGTCATTTTCTTCAGGAAAGCCTTCGCCGGCGCCACCTGGGAGAACTCACCATACGCCGCCGTCGGCACGCCGTATTTCTTCATCCGGCCTTTCGAGAATGCCTTCGAGGCCTCCAGCTGCGCGGCCTCCTTCGACGGCCCGAACACGTCAAACCCGCGCGCCCGCAAGATATCCGCCAGCCCCAGCGCCAGCGGCGCCTCCGGCCCGATCACGATCAGGTCCGGCTCGATCTGCAGCGCGAGCTTCACAAGGCCCTCCACATCGTCCGCGGCTACGTCAAAGCACGGGCCGATCTCGTGCATTCCGGGATTGCCAGGCGCCGAGTGCACCACATCCACCAGCGGCGAGGCCGCCATTTTCCAGGCCAGCGAATGCTCGCGGCCGCCCGATCCGATCAGCAATATGTTCATGGCGCCGCTCCTTGCGGGGAGCGGCGCCCGAGATCAAGAGTAAAGCGCGCAGCTTCTCCCCTAAACGTTTACGGTCACTCGCAGGAAGGTCGCCGGGATGATCGTCCGCCCTGCCACCATCGAGGTGTTCTGGGCTTCGAACAGGGACACGAGTTCGCGTTCGAGGTCCGCTTCCCGCCCGTTGGCGGCCGCAGCCGCGAAGGCATTCATCGTCGGGCCATAGAAATCGCGGAACGCCTCCACGAAACCGGCCGGCGGACCGTCGAAGTCGAACACGAACGTGTCGCGCGCGCAGTGCACCTGGCCCTCTGCAATACCCGCGGCCGCGAAACGCTCGCGCACATCGGCCTCCACGCCCCAGCGGACCGGGCTGACGAAGCCTTCGGGCGGGGGCGGCGAATAGGCGGCGCTGATCTTCAGGATCTGAGCCACCAGCGTCGGGTCGCCGGGGATCCAGTTGCCCATGACGATCCGCCCGCCGGGCTTCGTCACGCGCGCCATTTCCTTGGCGACATCCACCGGCCGGGGCGCAAACATCGCCCCGAAAATGCTGAACACCGCGTCGAACTGGTTGTCCGCAATCCCGGTCAGCTGCGAAGCATCGCCCTGCTCGAAGCGGACGTTCCTGAGGCCCGCCGCCCTGGCCCGCTGATTGCCCGCTTCCACCAGGTTGCGGGCAATATCGACGCCGAGAACGTCCGCCCTTAAGGCCGCCGCCGGTAGCGCCGTCGTTCCGTCGCCGCACCCCAGGTCAAGCACTTTGTCACCCGGTTTGATGCCGATGGTGCGCACCAGCGCCTCACCGCTACCGCGCATCGCGGCGGCAATTTTCGTGAAGTCACCCTTTTCCCAAAGTGCCTGGTTGGGATTGGCGGAGGTGTTCTCTGTTTTGACTGACATTTTCTTCCCTTTCTGATAACTGCCGTACGGTGTGCGCACGGATTTTGCGCAAGATGCGCCGGTTGAAGTCTTGATTCCAGTTCCGGATCTGAATCTCTGCAGTCCGGGAACTGAATCCTGGCAGTTCAGATTCTGAACTGGAGTGCATTCCCGCGCAGGTGTAGATGCGCACTCAAGGAGGACTTCCTGATGACGCAAGGCAGTTACGGCCAATTCTGCCCAATCGCGATGGCGGCCGAGGTGACCGCCATCTGGATGGGCTACGAGTCCGTGCGCGCCGCGCTCTCCGGCGGCCGGCTCGGCCTCAGCCCGCTGGCAAAAATCGAGCGCGAGGCAGGCTAGCCGGCGCCGCGATGGAGACGCTCACCTGCCAGGTCTGTATTTCCGGCGGCGGCCCGGCCGGCCTGATGCTCGGCTACCTGCTGGCCCGGCAGGGCGCCGATGTGATCGTGCTGGAAAAGCATGCCGATTTCCTGCGGGATTTCCGGGGCGACACGATCCATCCGGCCACGCTTGAGATATTTCACGAACTCGGCCTTGACACCGGCCTCCTCGCCCTCCCGCACCAGCCGACAGAACGCATCTCCGTAACCATCGGCGGGCGGGATTTCACCATCGCCGACTTCACCCGCCTTCCCGTACGCCACCGTTTCGTGGCCATGATGCCGCAATGGGACCTGCTCGACTTCCTCGCCGACGAAGCGCGCAAGTTCCCGAACTTCCGCCTGCTGATGTCCACCGAAGCGACCGGCCTCGTCGAGACCGGCGGCCGCATCACAGGCCTCGTCGCCGACGGTCCGGACGGCCTGACCCAGATCCAGGCCGATCTTGTTGTCGCCGCCGACGGGCGCGCGTCCCGCTTGCGCGATGCCTCGGGCCTCGCCGTTGAAGATACTGGCGCACCCGTCGATGTCTTCTGGATGCGCCTCGACCGCAAGGAAGACGGCAGCAACGAATCCTTCGGGCGGATTTCGGAAGACGGCTTTCTGGTGCTGATCAATCGCGGCGACTATTGGCAGGCTGCCATGCCCCTCCCCAAGGGCGACGCCGACAGGATGCGCGCCCAGGGCCTCCCCGCGTTCCAGGGCCGCATCGCCCGCATCGCGCCGCACCTCCAGGACGCTTCTGCCCGCCTCATCGACTGGGATCAGATCAAGCTCCTCACGGTGCAGGTGAACCACATGCCCCGATGGTGGCGCCCCGGCTTTCTCTGCATCGGCGACGCCGCGCATGCCATGTCGCCGGTTGGCGGCGTCGGCATCAATCTCGCGGTCCAGGATGCCGTCGCCGCCGGGCGGATCCTCGGCCCGCTGATCGGCAAGGGCCCGGT
>JBGTKE010000359.1:0-8711 GCA_041744775.1 Hyphomonas sp.
GGCGGCGTTGGCGGCGGCGGTGCACCAACTGCCGGCGGCGCTGAGGGGCAAGCGCGTCGGCGTGCTGGTGACGGGCGGCAATGTCGATACAGCGGATTTTGCGCAGATCCTCATGGAAGGCAGCTGAAGCTGGCCTGAAAAAGGCCCGTTTCACGCCTTAGATTGGTGAGATGAACCCAACGATCTTCTGCGCCATAGGCGACATTCACGGCGAACTGGAACGGCTGAAGGGCCTGCACCGGCAGGTGCTCGGTTACGTCCGGCAGACCTTTCCGAAACGGCCTGTCCAGTTCATCCACCTTGGCGACCTGATCGACCGCGGCCCGGATTCCTGCGGCGTCATCGACTACCTGATGGCATTCGAGGCGGAGCTGTCGCCCCGGCCAATCACGTTGCGGGGCAATCACGAGCAGATGATGATCGACGCGCACGACTCGTTTGATGCGCAGTCGGCGGCGTGGCAGCATTGGGCGCGCAATGGCGGCGACGAGACGCTGGCGGGTTATGCGGGCCGCCCGCTGGCTGTGCTGGAGCGCCACCTCGCCTGGCTGACTGCCCTCCCGACGCTGCACGAAGCGGCCGAGGCCGGTTTCGTCTTCGTGCATGCCGGGATTGATCCGGACCGGTATCCGGCCTGCGACGAGCAGGTTCACATGTGGACCCGGCGCCCCGAGTTCCTCGATCCGCGCTGCTGGACAGCGCCCGCCCTGCAGGGACAGCGCGTCGTGCATGGGCACACGCCGACGCGCGATTCCCGGCCGGAAACGGCGGAAGGCGGGCAAAGGCTTAATATCGATACCGGCGCTGTTTACGGGGGCCAGCTGACGGCTGCCTTGCTGCAGCCCGGCAAACCTGACCGGTTTTTTCACGCCTGATCCGCTGACCTGCTGCGGCGCCCGCGAAATCACGGTTAAGGCAAGCCCCGGTTAACTGTTCGGGAAGGCCGCCTTTCCGCTTGGTTAAGGGCATGTTCCGCCCCCGGACGAGATTTGCCCGCCGGCCTTCAACCGGCTTTATCACACAAGCGTTAAGGCTGCTCCTTGAAGACAGCCGAATGCTGTCCGGACGAGGGCATTCACGATGAAAGCTGCACCGCTGATCAGCCTCGGCGTTTCCGTTGCACTGGGCGCAGGCGCCATCTTTTTTGGCCGAACACTGATGTCCAACGAGGCGCCCGGCGCCCTCGCCAGCGCGGTGCCGGCCATGGCGATGACGACCATCCTCGTCTCGACCTCGACGGTCGAGACCGGCGCGATCATCGATCCGGAATTCGTCAAGGAAGTCGAATGGCCGGAGCGGGCGGTGCCGGAAGGCGCGCTGCGCAACGTCTCGGAACTCGGGCCGAAAGCCTACTCGCGCGGGCTGATGGTGCCGGGCGAGCCACTCTTGCTGCCGAAGATCGACACCACGGGCGCCATGCTGACGCTGGCGGCGGGCATCACGCCGGGCATGCGGGCGGTGTCCATCGTCGTGCGCAATGATACCGGCGTGTCCGGTTTCGTGCTGCCGGGCGACCGGGTGGACGTCAACGAGTTCATGGAACTGGAGGATGCGGGCGGGCGCCCCGAAGGCGCGCGGATTTCGGCCAATATCCTGGCCCGCCCCGTCTTGCGGCATGTCAAGGTTCTGGCGGTTGACCAGACCTTCGACGCCAATCTTGAAGGGGCGAAGCCTTCGCAGACCGTGACGCTGGAAGTGACACCCGAGGATGCGCTGGCGCTCGGGGCGGCGAGCCAGCGCGCGGCCCTGGGGCTGGCGCTGATCAGCCGCGACGAAGAAGCCATAGTTGCCGCGATCACACCGGAGAAGGTGGTCGAGGTGAAGCGCGTGGTCCAGCCGGCCACGGTGCGCCGCGCGCCGGTCAACACGACCGTACGTGTGATCAATGGCAGCGACGATGTCCAGGTGTCTGCGCCGATCGTGCGGCCGGAAACCAAGCCCGAGGAGAAACGCTGATGCGCCTTGCCCGATCCCTATCGGCAGCCGCGCTCGCGTGCGTATGCCTGGCCTTGCCGGTGTCGGCCTGGACTCAGCGGTCTGCCGCCGACGGCGCCGAGCGCCTTGAAGTGCGGCGCGGTCAGTCGGCAGTGGTCGAGGCGGACGCCGCCTTCGCGACCATCGTGGTAGCCGATCCGGAAATAGCCGAAGCGATGGCGACATCCAATCGTTCCTTCTTCCTGCGCGGCAAGAAGCCGGGCACGACGACGGTGCTCGTCTACAATGCGTCCGGCGCGATTGCCGAGCTGATCGAGGTCGAGGTCAAGCTTGGGCTCGCCGAGCTGCGCGCTGACCTCAAGCGCCTGTTGCCGGGCGAGCCGATTGACGTCTACCCGGTGCATGACGGCGTGTTCCTGGATGGGCGCGTGACGACGGCGGCGGCGGCCCAGATGGCGCTGCAGGTGGCCGAGCGGTATGTGCCGGGCGGCGTGGCGAACGGGCTTTCGGTCGGCCAGAGCCAGCAGGTGCTGCTGGAGGTGCGCTTCCTCGAGGCGAGCCGCAGCGCGGTGCGCGAGATCGGGTTCGGCAGTTCGGTCGATGCGAATGATTTCCAGACATCGACCGAGGGCAGCATGGTTTCTGGCCTTGCCGCGAAAACCGTGGCGTTGTTCACAAATGTGGGCGGCGAGAATATCGACGTGCAGATCCGCGCGCTTGAGGAAAAGGGCGTCATCCGCACGCTGGCCGAGCCGAACCTTGTGGCGCTTTCCGGCGATACGGCGAGCTTCCTGGCCGGCGGCGAATTCCCAATCCCGGTGGCCAGCAAGGACAACGAGATCACCGTCGAGTTCAAGAAGTTCGGTGTGAGCCTCGACTTTACGCCGACGGTGCTCGGCGATGGGCTCGTGAACCTCCGTGTACGTCCGGAAGTGTCGTCGATTGACCGGGCCAATGGTATCCGCACGTCGAGTATCGAGATCCCGGGCATTTCGGTGCGTCGCGCCGATACGACAGTCGAGCTGCATGACGGGCAGGCCTTTGCCGTGGCCGGCTTGCTTCAGAACAACTATTCCAACGACGTTCGCCAGACGCCCTGGCTCGGCAATGTACCCATCCTCGGCGCCCTGTTCTCCTCGAAACGCTTCCAGCGCAACGAGAGCGAACTCGTCATCATCGTCACCCCGCGCCTCGTCCAGCCGATGCCCCATCCGGGCCAGATCGCCTCGTCGCTCGACGCCTTTGCCGAGCCTTCCGAGACCGACCTGTTCCTGCTCGGCAAGACGGCCGGCGGCGTTCCACAACCCCTGGGAAATTGATCACATGAAAAACTCAGGACAACTTCTCGCCTTGCTGGCGCTCGCGCTTCTCACCGGATGTGCTTCGGTGGATGCGCAGGACCGGTTCATTCTCGGCGAAGCCAACCGCGCCAATATCGCGGCGCAATCGGAACGCAGCGTCGACCTGCCGAACTCGCGGAAAGTGGAATCGACGTCCGGCGTGCGCGCCGTGGCGGCAATGAAAGCCCTGAATGACGGCCAGACGAAAGAACTCGCCAATACCGGCACCGGGGGCGCCGAGTAATGCAATCCGCTGCCCTGCTTCAGACTCCTGAGGCGCCCGCAGCGCCCGGACGGGTCGTGCCGTCAATCGCGGTGCTCGCGACTCCGGCGCGGCTTGAGGCGCTGCGAGGCATTTGCCCGGATGTGCAGGACCTCTCCGCCCTGGCGGCGCCGGATATCGTGCAGCGCCACGGCGCCGGCCTGATCCTGATCGAGCAGGGCCTGCCGGGTTGGGACCAGCTCCTTTTGATGCTCGCGGTCGAGCGGCCGTCGACGGCGGTCATCGTCGTCTCCGACCAGCTGCCGGCGCATATGGTCCGGGCACTGATGAAGCTGGACGCGTGGGATGTGCTGGCGGTGTCCGCAGATCCGGCGGATGTGATGGAGACAGCCGCGCGCCTGACGGAGGCCCGGGTGGAAGCCAAGGGCGGAGCGGGCAACTCGGTGTGCTGGGCCTTTCGCGGCGCAGTGGGCGGGGCAGGGGTCTCGACGCTGGCGATTGAAAGCTCCTTCGCGCTCGCCCGGCTGGTGGGTCCCGGCAAGGTCTGCCTGGTGGACCTCAATCTCGCCGATGGCATGAGTGCATCGTTCCTGGAAGCTGTGCCGAAGCTCGACCTGCCGGCGCTTTCCAGTGCACCGGAGCGCCTCGATGCGCGCCTGCTGGCGGCCTGGTGCTGGCAGCACGAAGACGGCGTGTCGATCATCGCTGCGCCGCGCAATCCCGAAGCCGACGCGCTGGCGAGCGAGGCGGCCATCCTGCGCCTGCTCGATATCACCTGCGCCACCTTTCCCTACGTGATCCTGGACATGCCGCGCCACATGATGCCGTGGACGAAATCGGTCATGGCGGCTGTCGACCAGGCAGTGATCGTCAGTGAGCTGACGGTTCCAAGTCTGCACGCGGCGGCAGACATGTGCCGGGATGTGGATGTGCTGCGCGGGGATGTCAGCAAGGCCCGCCTCGTGCTGAACAGGATGTTCCAGAAGAAACAGTTCCGCGCCGGTTTCCCGGTCGACCAGGCCGAGAAGGCGATCGAACGCAAGATCGATGTCACCGTCACCTCTGATTGGGACGCGGCCCGCACTGCGGTCAATCTTGGCAAGCCGATCGCCAATGTGAAGCCGAAGAGCGCGCTGGTGGTCGATGTTGATGGTCTCGTGCGCAAATTCGCGCCGGAAGGCATGATCGAGAATTCCAAGACGACCAAGTCAACCAAAAAGGCACGCGCATGAGCCGTTTCGGATTTTCGCCGGCCGCCCGGAAACACGAGCCGGTCGCCGCCGCGCCGCCTGCAGCCGGTGCGTCCTCGACGGTTCGTGTGAAACCGGAGCCGGCGGGGTTTGACCTCCTCGATGCCAAGCTCCGTGTGCACGCAAAGCTGATCGACGAGCTTGATCTCTCGGCACTTGACAAGATGGACGACGAGACCATGCGCCGGCGCGTGCGCGGCATCATCGGTGAGATCATCCGCAAGGAAGAGATGGCACTGTCTTCGGCAGAAGAATCCTCGTTCGCAGACGCCGTGATGGACGAGATGACGGGCCTCGGTCCGATTGAGCCGCTGCTGAAGGACGATTCAATTGCCGATATCCTTATCAACGGCTGCAACCAGGTCTATATCGAGCGCAACGGCAAACTTCAGCTCGCGCCCGTGCGCTTCGCCGACAATGACCACCTCCTGCGCATCGTTCAGCGGATCGTGGCCGCCGTCGGCCGGCGCGTGGACGAGAGCCAGCCGCTGGTCGACGCGCGCCTGCTCGCTGGCAGCCGGGTCAACGCGGCGGTGCTGCCGATTGCGATTGACGGCCCGCTTGTTTCCATCCGGAAATTCTCCAAGTCGCCCTTGACGATGGACAAGCTCGTCGACTTCGGCGCGATCCCGCGCCCGGTTGCCGATTTCATCCTCGGCGCCGTCAAGTGCCGCGCTTCGACGGTGATTTCCGGCGGTACCGGTTCGGGCAAGACGACGCTGCTCAATGCGCTCTCGGCCGCGATCAATGCGGACGAACGCCTGATTACCATCGAAGACGCGGCGGAATTGCAGCTGCAACAGCCGCACGTCGCGCGGATGGAAACGCGGCCGCCGAACATCGAGGGCAAGGGCGAGATCCGCCAGCGCGAGCTCGTCAAGAACGCGCTGCGGATGCGGCCTGACCGGGTGATCCTCGGCGAGGTGCGCTCCGAAGAAGCGTTCGACATGCTGCAGGCCATGAACACCGGCCACGAAGGATCGATGGCGACCATCCACGCCAACAACCCGCGCGACGCGCTGACGCGTCTCGAGCAGATGGTGATGATGGGCGGCATGAAGATATCCGAGGAAGCCATCCGTGGGCAGATTGCTTCGGCCGTGAACTTCATCGTCCAGGCGACGCGCTTGTCGGACGGCTCGCGCAAGGTTGTCTCGATTTCGGAGATCACCGGCATGGAAGGATCGGTCGTCCAGCTGCAGGAAATCTTTAAGTTCGAGCGGACGGGCACAGCCGAGAACGGCAAGGTGCAGGGCCATTTTGCAGCTACGGGTCTGCGGCCGAAATTCCTCGACGAGATGGAGCGGCGCGGCGTGCACATGCCGGCAGGCCTGTTCGATCCGTCCAGCAAGTTCTGATCGGGGAACGCGTGCCAGGCCTTCCGAACCTTGCAAGCTTTGACGCCTCGCTGATCATCCCGGTGATCATGGCGATCGGCGCCGTGTTCATGGCCATCCAGTCCGTACTCGGACTTGTCTCGAACGCGCAGACGCAGCGCATCGTCAACCGCCGCCTCCAGTTCAAGGATCGCCACGCCACGCACAACGAAGCGATGATTGAGCTGCGCAAGAGCCGGGGTCTCGACAGCGAAGGCAATCTCGCGATGTCACTGCGCTGGCTGAACCAGCTGATCGTGCGCTCGGGCCTGAAGTTCGAACCGGCCAAGTGGGCCGCGATGTCCGCCGCCGGCGCGCTGATCCCGG
The DNA here is from genome assembly GCA_041744775.1 of Hyphomonas sp. Taxonomy (GTDB): domain Bacteria; phylum Pseudomonadota; class Alphaproteobacteria; order Caulobacterales; family Hyphomonadaceae; genus Hyphomonas. Next base: position 6,452 of record JBGTKE010000359.1, read on the forward strand.
CGGGCGCCGCCTGGTACTATGCGGGCGGGCTGTGGGTGGCGATCCCGGTCTATGCCGCCGTCTTCGTGCTGGCGCCGCTGATGGTCATCAAGCATCTCGCCGGCAAACGTGCCAAGAAGCTGGCGACCCAGCTGCCAGACGCTTTGCAGATTGTCTGCCGCAGCCTTGAAGCCGGCCACCCGGTCGCCACGGCCGTGGCGCTGGTGGCGCGCGAGATGCCCGACCCGATCGGCACCGAGTTCGGCATGACGGCGGACGAAGTGTCCTACGGCATGTCGCTGACCAACGCCGTGCAGCGTATGGCGGAGCGGGCGGGCGATCCGGATGTCGAGCTCTTCGCCGCGACCGTTCGCCTGCAGGAGAAGACCGGCGGCAATCTGACCGAACTCCTGAAGTCCAATACCGACACGATCCGCGGACGCCAGACCATGCGCCTGAAGGTGCGCGCCGCCTCATCCGAGGGGCGCACGTCGGCGATGATCCTCACATCGGCGCCGTTCCTCGTGATGGCGGCGATCCACATGCTGCGTCCCGAATTCTACGGCAATGTGATCGACGACCCGCTGATCCAGTACGGCTTTTCCGGCCTGCTGGTGTGGATGATCATCGGCAATTTCGTCATGAACAAGATGATCAACTTCAAGATGTGAGGACGCACGCATGAGCCTGGCTGTCTTCTCTGGTCCTCTGGTGCCCATCGCGCTCTTCGTGCTGGCGATGCTCGCTGCGATTCCGGGCGTGATCAGCTTCCTGCGCAATCGCAAGGCGGATGAAGACGTCAGCCGCCGACTGACGCGCAACAATCCGAAAGCCATCGACCAGCCCCGGCGCGGAAGCGCCATCGGCAAGGCGGTGATGGGCCTCGCCGACAATGCAGCCCCGGCCGAGGGCGAAGAGGTCAACGCGGTCCGGGGCAAGCTCAATCTCGCCGGCTTCACCGAGAAGAACGCGGTCTCGCGCTATTTCGCGGCGCGCTTCGTCTGCGTCGTGATCCCGCAGGTCGCCTTGCTGTTCGCGCTGCCCTACTTTGCGGACTTGCCGCAGTATGCGCCGGTCGGGGCTTCCATCCTGCTGGTGCTTCTCGGCCTCGGGGCGCCCGGCAAATATCTCGACATGCGCATCGCCAAACGCAAACAGGCTGCCTCGCTCGGCTTCCCGGACATGATGGATCTGATCGTCGCGTGCGTCGAAGCCGGTCTCAGCCTTGATGCGTCGGTCCAGCGGGTCGGAGAAGAACTCGAACTGCGCCACCCCGTCATCGCCGGCCACATGCGCACGCTGTCGCTCGAGCTGCGGGCAGGCCGGGCCCGCAAGACGGCCTGGCGGGCGTTCGCAGACCGGCTGGCGCTGGAAGAGGCGGGATCGCTCGCCACCATGCTGCGCCAGGCCGAGGAAATGGGCACCAGCCTCGGCCAGACCCTTCGCGTCTTCTCGGCCGACATGCGCCAGCGCCGCATCCTGTATGCCGAGGAGAAGGCCATGGCGCTGCCCGCCAAGCTGACTCTGCCCTTGATTTTCTTCGTGTTTCCGGTCCTTCTGGGCGTGCTGACGCTGCCGGCGGTCGTGATGCTGGGACGCACCCTGCCGTCATGACGGGCTAGGCGAAGCGCGGCCATATTGCTAGGGAACGCGCATGGCAACCTATCTCGAATTCGAAAAACCGATCGCCGAACTCGATTCCAAGATCGCCGAACTGGAAGCCCTTGCCGCGCGCAAGGATGGTCCGTCGATCACCGACGAGCTGACCAAGCTGAAGACCAAGTCGGCCAAGCAGCTGAAACAGATTTATGCCGATCTCGACGCCTGGCGGATCACTCAGGTTGCGCGCCATCCGGACCGGCCGCACTTCTCGGATTTCATCGGCAGCATCTTCGAGGATTTCGAGGAACTCGCCGGTGACCGGCATTTCGGCAATGACGAGGCGATAATCGGCGGTCTCGCCCGGTTCCGCGGACGCTCGGTGGTCATCATGGGCCATGAGAAGGGCCGCACGACCGAGAAGCGCCTGAAGCACAATTTCGGCATGGCGCACCCGGAAGGCTATCGCAAAGCGGTCCGCCTGATGGACCTCGCCGAGAAGTTCAACATGCCGGTCCTCAGCTTCCCGGACACAGCCGGTGCCTATCCCGGCAAGGGCGGCGAAGAGCGCGGCCAGGCCGAAGCGATTGCGCGCGGCACGCAGCGGGGCCTGTCGCTAGGTGTTCCGTTCGTGACGCTGGTGATCGGCGAAGGCATGTCCGGCGGCGCCATCGGCATCGCG
>JBGTKE010000360.1:0-2010 GCA_041744775.1 Hyphomonas sp.
CGACACACCCGGGGCACGGGCATAAGACGGCCCATATGTGCCCCCTACTTGGTCTTGCTCCGGGCGGGGTTTGCCTTGCCAGCCCTGTTGCCAGGCCTGCGGTGGGCTCTTACCCCACCCTTTCACCCTTTCCCTTTGGCCGAAGCCGCAAGGTGGTTTGCTTTCTGTGGCACTTTCCCTCGGCTTGCGCCGGGCGGCCGTTAGCCGTCGCCCTGTCTCGTTGGAGCCCGGACTTTCCTCCAGCATGGGGTCACCCCCATACCAGCGGCTGCCCGGCCTTCTGGTCCTGCCGCGCAGTATAGGGGATGGGGCGGGTAGGGGGAAGGGCCGGGCTGAGACGGCGCGCGATAATCGATCGCTGCGAAGCGCAGAGTTCCGCACAAGCAGGCACACGTCAGAACGAACGCATCGCCTTTGGCTGATCGCCGTGTGTCGTTGTGCAAGTCTCCTGCGCCTAACAATTCAGTAACGCCTTGCCGCGAACTTTGCGGATGCGGCGACGCGTGCCAGAAAGGGCGGGCATGACCATTGACTGGCGCACAGACATTCTCCAGCCGGCCCGGCGCGCCGTGATCCGCCTGTTCCGGCCGGATGTGCGCATCGTGACCGGCGGCATCGCCTTCTATGCGCTGTTCTCGATCTTCCCGCTGATCTACCTGACGCTGACCTTGCTGACCGTCTTCCTGCCGCCGGAACTCGCGGTGCAGCTGGCCACGCCGATCAGTAATTTCTTCAGCCAGAATGTCGAGGCGCTGTCGACCGACGAGGTCGACGTGATCCGCAAGATGACGCCCGTGGGCCTGAGCCTGCGGGCCATTGGCGCGGTCGTCCTTGTGCTGATCACCGCCACGTCCGGCGCCAAGGCCGCGATCACGGGCATCCGGATGATCGCGGGCACGGCGGGGCGCACGCGGTTTGCGCGTTTCCAGGGGATATCGCTCCTGCTGACGGGCGCGCTGGTCCTGCTCGTCTGGCTGCTCGGCGCCCTGCAGCTGATGATCACGGTGATCTCCGCCGAGGGCGGCTACGAGATCGGCCGGTTTGCCGGCGAGATCGCGACGATTGCGGATACGCTGTGGATTTCCAAGGCGATTGCGGGTTTTGCGATCTTCTATCTCATCCTCGTGCTCAGCCTGCGCGGGCATCTGAACAGGGGGACGCGGGCCATTGCGGCCGGCGCGGCGGCGGGCACGGTCGCCTTCGTGTTCGTGACGTTCCTGTTCCAGCTTTATCTGAACTATTCCGTACTCGGAACACTTTACGGGGCGCTCGCCTCGCTGATCTTCGGCTTTGTCTGGCTGTCGGCTTCGGTGATGTCGCTGCTACTGGGCGCGGCGTTGGCGGCCGAATGGTCTCAGGCCTGGGGCGAGGAGGCGCCGGTATAAGCCTCGGCCACATGCGCGAGCCGGCGCAGCGTTCGCGCGTCGGCCATGCCGGTGATCGCATCCGGCAGGAAGCGGCGCTGAAAAGCGCGCAGCGCGGCGGGCACATCGGCGATGTTGTAGCCGATGGCGCTGAGCTGGCGGTTCAACCCGCCCGGATCGCCGCCCATCCAGACGCATCCGGCGCCAACCGCTTCCTCCGGCCAGAGACCGATCCCGGCCGCGGCAAAGCGCGGCCAGGGGAAATGCTCGCCCGGATCAATCTTGCGCAGCGGCGCGATATCGGAATGGCCGACAATGCGGACCTGGGGAATGGAATGCCGAAGGATGATCTGACCCGCGAGTTCGATGACCGCATCGATCTGCCCGTCCGGATAGGGCGGCAATTGCTTGCCGGGCAGCGGAAAGTCGTGGCCCCCATTGACGATCTCGATGCCGACGGAGCGGGAGTTGAGATCGTCATCCCCCTGCCAGGTCGATACCCCCGCATGCCAGGCGCGCCGGGTCTCGTCGACCAGGTGAGCAATGCGCCCGTCTTCCCAAACCATATAGTGGGCGGAGACCTTGGCTTCGGGATCGCGCATCCGGTCCAGCGCCGCCTGACCGGTTTGCATGCCGGTATAGTGGA
>JBGTKE010000361.1:0-10723 GCA_041744775.1 Hyphomonas sp.
GCGTCGAACATGCAAGCCGTCTCCTCATGATGCGCAAAGCCGGAAAGCCCCGCTGAGCGAAATATCGCCGGGCGGGGGGGCCCGCCGCCTCCCGTTCACCAGGGAACATGGGCAAGTCAGGGCGCGCTTATGGATTGCGCAGGATGTCAGGGGCCTAAAGCACGGCGCATTTCACAGGTCAAGCAAGCTTCAGCGCCCGGACCCGGCCCTGCGCGGCGTAATCGGCGCTCGTCCCAGGCGGTTATGAACCGGAAGCCGCCGTCATTGCGGGCCGCATCCATTCGTGGTCGAGCACGCCTTGCAGCGACTTCGTCTGCTCGCGCGCCTCGTCCTCTGCAAGGCGCCAATGTGCGGCCGAAGCCCCGTTTGAGCCTGCCTGTTCGGCCATCTGGCGGCAGAGCTCGGCGCGTTCGTTCAGGGATCGCAGCGCCGCCTCCAGGGTTTGCTCCATGGCGGTGAACTGGCCGTGCAGCATTACCTCGGCGGTATAGACATGGCCGATATGACAGCGGAACTGCTTCAAGGTGCCCAGCTGGCTCTGCCGGAGGCCGCCGCCGCAATCAGGACATGTAATCGCGACCGGCCGGTCATGGGTGAATTCGGCAGTCATCTCGCTCTCCAGTCCTTCGCTGGGGATTTGAGGGGAAGGGTTCACGGGGCGGCCCAGGTCGGCCACGGCGCGCTCAATCAGGCGCGGCAGCATCGCCAGAGGTGCACAATGATCCACCGCCACATGGTGCAGCGCGCTGCGGGGCATGCCGGGATTGGTTGCGTCGTCCGGATCCTGGACGACCGTGACGCCGCCGCGGCGCTTGATTTCGTAGAGCCCGGCCGTGCCGTCGTTCAGTCCGCCGGTCAGGATCACCCCGATCGCGGACGCACCGTAGGCCTCGGCCGCGCTTCGGAACAAGGGATCGATGCTGGGGCGGGAGAAGTTCTCGCGCGGACCCTTGGTCAGGCGGATGGCACCGGCCGCGACGATCATGTGATGGTCAGGCGGCGCGACATACACGCGGCTGACCCTGATTGCCTCTCCATCCATTGGCGCTGTGGCCGGAAGCGGCCCGGTGCGATTCAATATCGCCGCAAGCTCGCTGGTGTGCGCGCCGACATGAAGGACGACCAGCACAGCGGCAGGCAGGTCTACAGGAAGCGCGCCGACGAGGGCCTGAAGCGCTCGCACTCCGCCTTCCGAGGCGCCGACGACGATGATGCGAAGAGGGTCCATCCCGGTGCTAACGCTGCCACGGGTCCGCAGTTCCGGTTGCATGAACAGGTCGTTGGCCGGCCCCGTCAATGAAGCCTACTCTTCCGTCTCCGGGAAAAGCTGCCGCGCCAGATAAGTGAATTCCAGCGCCGAGCGTTTGGCGCGTGCCGTCTGGTCGGCGGCGGCGGAATGGCCGCCATCGATGTTCTCGAAATACAGGAAGGGCAGCCCCGCCTCCTCGAACCGTTTCGCCATCTTGCGGGCATGGCCCGGGTGCACCCGGTCATCCTTCGTGGAGGTCACGAAGAAGGGCACCGGATAGGGCTTTGCGGCATCGAAATTCTGGTAGGGCGAGATCGTCTCGAGGAAGGCGCGCTCTTCCGGCACATCCGGCGAACCATATTCGCCGACCCAGGACGCGCCCGCCAGCAGCAGGTGATAGCGCAGCATGTCGAGGAGCGGCACCTGCACGACGACGGCGTTCCAGAGGTCCGGCCGCTGGTTCAGCATCACGCCCATCAGGAGGCCGCCATTCGAGCCGCCCTGAATGCCGAGATGTGCGGGCGAAGTGATCTTCCGTGCGATCAGGTCCTCTCCCACCGCGATGAAGTCATCATAGATACGTTGGCGGTTCTGCTTGAGGCCGGTCTGGTGCCAGTTCGGCCCGAACTCGCCGCCGCCGCGGATATTGGCCATCACATAGGCCCCGCCCTGTTCCAGCCAGTTGCGCCCCATCACCGGGCTGTAGCCGGGTGTCATCGACACCTGGAAACCGCCATAGCCGTAGAGCAGGGTCGGCGTCTTGCCATCCAGCCTGATGTCCTCGCGGTGCACGATGAAGTACGGCACCTTCGTTCCATCCTTGGACGCCGCGAAGAACTGATCGACCTTGAGGCCGGCGGTATCGAACTTCGCCGGCAGGCTCTTGAGTGTCGTCACGGCACCGCTGGCGATGTCATAGTTGAGCAGCGAGTCCGGTGTCAGGAAATCCTGATAGCTGAGGAAGACGGTGGTCTCGTTGTCGTCCGCGAAGGCGATGCCCACCTGCCCCGTGCCCGGCAGCTCCACCGGCGTCGTGGTCCATCCGCCATCGGACGGTTCAAGCCGCAGCACCTTGCCGATCACATTGTCGCTGATCGCCAGCAGCGCCGCGCCCTTGGCGACCGCCACACCGTCCACCGCCTGCGTCTCGCTCGGGCGAAAGACAAGGCTGACAGGCGGCAGCTTGCGCGTCGTCAGGAATTGTTCGAGCTCGAACGCCACGAGGTCGCCGGCCTTGAACGCGGCCTGCCCTTCCGGCGCCCAGTCCTGCTGCAGCGAGAACAGGAACTGGCCTTTATAGACGCCGTTGATCGACAACATCGGCGGGATCGGCCACTGCACCGGCGAGCTCTCGCCTTGCGGGAACCAGAAGTATGACTGGGTGAAGAAGGTCTCGGACTGCACCGCGCCTTCTAGGATGCGGCCGTCTTCCAGTTCCATCGTCATCGGCCAGACACCGACATCGGTCGCCTTGCCGCGGATCAGTTCCGGCGCGCTCTCCAGCGCGGTACCGCGCGTCCAGCGCTTGACGATGAATGGATAACCCGACTCCGTCAGCGTGCCCTCGCCCCAGTTGGTCGCCACCAGGAGCGTATCCCGCCCCGCCCAGGCAAGGCCCTGCTTGGCTTCCGGCGTAACGAACCCGCCGTCCACGAATGATTTCGTCTCGAGATCGAACTCGCGGTTGACGACCGCGTCCTTGGCGCCATCCGACAGTGACACGAGGCAGCTATACTTGCCGCCCGCCTTCGGCCGGAAACAGTCGGCGCCCTTGTAGACCCAGTTCTTGCCCTCATCGGCGGCCAGCTTGTCGAAATCGACGATCGTTTCCCACTCGGGCGTCTCGGCCGCATAACTCGCCAATGGCGTGCGCCGCCACAAGCCGCGCACGTTGACGCTGTCCTGCCAGAAGTTATAGACGAAGCCGCCGCGCACCGTGCCGTAGGGAATCCGCTCGCTGGAATTGAGCACCTCGAGCGCCGCAGCCTCAAAACCCGCATAGCGCGGATCGGCTTCCAGCTTCGCCAGCGTGCGCGTGTTCTGCGCCGTCACCCAGGCCAGCGCCTCGGCGCCCTCGACCTCTTCAAGCCAGAGATGCGACGCGGCATCGAAAGGCGCAGTCTGGACGGTGGTATCAGCGGTCACATTGGTCTCCGGCGGGGTGGCAGCGGCGCAGGCGGCAAGCGCGAACGCGCCAGTGCAGGAACAAAGGCGGCTTGATAGCCACCCCGCCGCCGCCTGAAAACCCGCTCAAGGCAGGCGTTCGAGTGTGATCCGTTCGACGAGAATCCCGCGCCGCTTTTCCGGCACCACAGGGCGAATGCCGAAATAGTCGACCCCCTGCTCGCCCGACATCACCGGCACCTGGTACTCGAACGTGAAATCCGTGAACTCGGGCTGCAGGCTGAACGTCTGCCAGCCGGACTCGCCAGCGCGGCCTGCCGAATAGTTCGCCCAGATTCGCATGGCGCCCTGATCGGGGGCCGGACGCGCCCGCACTGTGGCGCGGATCTTCCGGCCCGAGAACTGGACTTCGATGTCCGGTGCGAGCCGGAAATGTGGGCCAAGTTCAGGCGCCTCCAGCAGCGCGCCGGCCTCTGCATCGATTTGCAAGACATAGCCGCGCTCCGGCGTGCGCAGCAGTCTTGTGCGCGCGTCGCCGCCGGCGATCACCTTGTTGAGATACCGGCCCTCGATCACGATGCGATCATAGCTGATCCCGTCGCCCGCAACTGCGCCCGTGGGAAGGCGCCCGATGCCGGGCTGTAGGGCGACGAACACCATCAGGATCACCAGCACACCCGCCAGTGGAAAGAAAATCCGGTCGCGCATGCCTGTCCTTACCTTGGTCTCGGCCCCGCTGGCCAATCCGGGAGGCTCCTGTTAGCAGGGTCGCAGGCCGATTGGCGAGACATTTGCACGGCGTGGAACGAACCGCGGAAGGACAAGACCGCATGAGCGAGAGTTCCCTGCGCCGCCGCGCCAAGGAAGCGAGGAGCTGGCTGTTCGACAGCTGCTATCCGCTCTGGGCCGAGCACGGATTGACCCAGGCAGGCCTGTTTCCGGAAGTACTCTCGCTCGACCATGGCGAACTGACGCGCGACGTGACACGCGTCCGCGTCCAGGCGCGCCAGACTTACGTGTTCGCCGAGGCCTGGCGGATGGGCTGGAAGCGCGACACTGCTGCGCGCCTTGTGCATGCCGGCGTTTCGGTTCTCACCGGGCCCGCATTAGCGCCGGCTGGCTTGCCTGGGCGCACGCTGGCCGCAAACGGCAGCGGGCTCGTCGATGTATCGGCGGACCTTTATGACACGGCCTTTGTCCTGTTTGCGCTCGCTGAAGCTGCGCGGGGCCCCGGGCAGGCCGATGAGATACTTGGCGCCACCAACCGGATCCTCGGCGCACTCGACCGCCTTGCCCGCGACACCGCGCGCGGCGGCTATGCGGAAGTCCTGCCCGCGCCGTCCGTCCGTCTGCAGAACCCGCACATGCACCTGCTCGAGGCCTGCCTCGCCTTGCACCGGGCCGAACCCGGCGCCGACCATCTCGCCCGCGCCGCCGAAATCATCGACCTGTTCGAGACCCGGTTCACGGCCGGCGAGGGCGGCCTGCTCGGCGAAAAGTTTGAAGCCGACTGGTCGATGCGGTCCGGCGAGGCGGCAGACAGCGTCGAGCCCGGCCACCAGTTCGAATGGGTCTGGCTGCTGCACACCTGGTCACGTCTCGCCAACAAGCCCCTGCCTGACGCCGCCACGCGCCTCTACGGCTTCGGCCTCTCCACGCTCGATGAGGCCGGCCGCGCCTGTCAGGAAGTCACCCGTCACGGCATCCCGCACGATGCCTCACGCCGCACCTGGCCTCAGACCGAAGCGCTGAAAGCCCATCTCGCGATGTTCGAGCAGCGCGGCGATGACCGTTTCGCGGCCGCTGCCTGCCGCAGCTTCGATGTGCTGATGGACGAATTCCTCACCGAGGATGGCGGCTGGATCGATCATTTCGCCGCCGATGGGAGCGTCCTCGCCAAGGACATGCCCACCTCCACCGGCTATCATGTCGTGCTCGCGTTCGCCGAGCTGATCCGCGTCATGGAAGCTTGAAATATTAAGCGGATGCGACGCATAAGGCGCCGAGCCTCCCGCCCCCATCGCCAGGACCCGCATGACCCGACTTGCCCTCATCCGCCACGGACAATCCGCCTGGAACCTCGAGAACCGCTTCACAGGCTGGTGGGACGCCGACCTCACCGCGCAGGGCGAAGCCGAAGCGCGCGCCTCCGGCCAGCTGCTCGCCTCCACCGGCGCTGATTTCCGATACGCCTTCACCAGCGTCCAGACGCGCGCCATCCGCACACTCTGGCTGGCGCTCACCGAAATGAAGCGCGCCTGGATCCCGGTCGAGAAGGACTGGCACCTGAACGAGCGCCACTATGGCGGCCTAACCGGTCTCGACAAGGCGGAGACCGCCGCCAGGCACGGCGAGGGCCAGGTCCACATCTGGCGCCGCAGCTATGACATTCCGCCCCCGCCGCTTGAGGCGGGCGGCACGTATGATCTCGCCTCGGATCCGCGCTATCGCGGCATCGCCATTCCGGATACCGAAAGCCTGAAGACGACGCTGGAGCGCGTGCTGCCCTACTGGCAGTCGCGCATCGCGCCGGTGCTGACGGACGGTCATGACGTGCTGATCGCCGCACATGGAAACTCGCTCCGCGCGCTGGTCAAACACCTCTTCAATGTGCCAGACGAGACGATCACGGAGATCGAGATTCCGACCGGCAATCCGCTGTTGATCGATCTCGACGCGTCCCTCAAACCGGCGGCCGTGCGCTACCTCGACCCCGCGCGTGCCAAGCCTCTGCCTTCTCTGCCGTGAACTTTAAATCGACCCGGCGCCGCGATCAGCGGATGATGGGCCGGGCGCTGGCGCTCGCGGGTCTCAATCAGGGTCTCACCGGTGCGAACCCGTCGGTCGGCTGCGTCATCCTTGATGCCAACGGCCACATCATCGGCGAGGGCGTCACCGGACAGGGAGGCCGTCCGCATGCGGAAGAAGTCGCGCTCGAAGAGGCAGGCGTCCGCGCGAAAGGCGGCACGGCTTATGTCACGCTTGAGCCCTGCCGCGAACGCTCAAGCGGCGCCGCCTCCTGCGCGAACAAGCTGGTCGGCGCCGGACTTGCCCGCGTGGTCGTCGCCATCGAGGATCCCCATCCGACCGCCCGGGACGGGATCCGCATCCTCAAGGAAGCTGGACTGCGAGTCGAAATTGGCCGGGGTAAATCCCGCGCTGCGCGCCTCTATGCCTGGTTCCTCAAGGCAGCCGGAAACTAGTCAGCTCCCGAACGGTCCGGCATGCGCGAGGACCTTTTCATAGAAGGCGAGCGAGTCGCGCTGGAAGGCCGCCTTGGTGAACTGCGCCTCATAACTTGCGCGGCCGCCCGCCACGAGTTTCTGGGCAAGCGCCTTGTCATAAATGACGCGGCCAAGCGCTGACGCCAGCGCATCAACATCATTCCTCGCGACCAGCAAGCCGTTGACGCCGTCATTCACATAGGCGGCGGGGCCAACCGCGTCGGCTGCCACGAGCGGACGGCTTGCCGCCCAGGCATCGACCGTCACCGTGCCGAATGGTTCGTACCGGGAGGGAAAGGCCACCACGTCACAGGCCGCCAGCAGCGCGCCGCGGTCATTGCGCCAGCCAAGAAACCGCACGCGGTGGTTCAGTCCGAGGCGGGCAGACTGCGCCTTGAGTTCGGCTTCCAGCGGGCCCTCTCCCGCAATCCAGACATGCAGGTCCGGCAGGCGCGAGGCCGCATCGAGCAATGTATCGAGCCCCTTCTTTTCATGAAGCCGGGCGAGCGCCAGCGCGACCGGCACGCCTTCTGGCGTCATCAGGCTCGCGCGCGGGACCGGCTCCGCACCCTGAAAATCCGCATAGGTATGAATGATGGCGGAGCGGTCTTCGCTGACACCCTGCTCGCGGATATGGCGCAGAAGATCAATCGTCAGGCCGACATGCCACTCGCAGGACCGGAACCGGGCGAGTTTGTAATACCCGCCATACCAGGCAATCGAGCGCGCCCGGTGCGCCGCTGGCGCAAATTGCCCGGCGCGGCCCATCCAGTATTCGATGACGTCCGGCCGGAAACCGTTGATGGCCTCCGCAAGCACCCTGCGCGTCGGGAAGGGCCAGGCCCGATTGAAGCTGGCGGTGTCTACGCCGATGCCCGCATCCGCAAACTTGGCGGCACGGAATGTATTGCCCGGACGCGTGACGACATGCTGAGCGGGCCCGGCCTCGGCCAGCGCTAGCACCGACTCCAGCATGATGTTCTCGGCGCCGCCCTCTTCGGCCCCCGCCATCACATGCATCACCCGCATCGCCGTCTCCCGCCCCCGCTCTTTATCGACGGGGCCCAACCTGTCTTCCCTGCGATTAGCGGGGAAACAGCCTGCGGGCAAACGGCGCTTGGCAGCCCGGCGCGAACTGCCTAGACAGGCGCCAGCAACCGCGAGTGATCCGATGACCGCCTACCGCCTGTTCGGCGCCGAGACTTCTCCCTACTCGCTGAAGGTGAGATCCGCGCTCCTGTACAAGGGCGTGGCGTTCGATTGGGTCTCGCGCTCGGTCGCCAACGAGGCGGAGTTCCGCAAGAGCGCGGCGACGCCGACCGTGCCGCTCCTTCTCTCGCCGAACCATCCGCCGGCGCAGGATTCGACGCTGATCCTTGCTTCGCTGGAAGCTGCCTATCCCGATCCGCCGGCCCAGCCGGAAGAGGCCGCTGCGCAGGCGCTCGCCCTGATCCTCGAGGATTACGGCGACGAGTGGCTGAACAAGTGCATGTTCCAGCAGCGCTGGGGCCAGCAGCCGGACCGCGACGCGGCCGCCCTGCGCGTGCTCGTGCAGCTGAACGACGGCAAGCGGCCGCGCGCGTTCAAGGCGCCTTCGAAACAAATCGCGACGCGCATGCTCGCCCGACTGCCGCTCGTCGGCGCGGAGCCCGAGAATGCGCCGACGCTGGAAAGCTCCTACCGCCGCTTTGCGCTGCGGCTGAACACCCACCTTCAGGACCACCTCTTCATCTTCGGCGGCCGCCCGAGCGCGGCGGATTTTGCGATCGCTGCTCAGTTCCAGCAAATGCTGACCGACCCGACACCGGGAACATGGATCAGGGAACGCGCGCCGTTCCTCGTCGCCTGGTGCGAGCTGATGGAAAACCCGAAGGCGTCCGGGCCGTTCGAGCCGCTTGCCGCGCTTGAGGCGACCCTGCTGCCGATCTTCGAGGGCGAGGTGTCGCGCACCTACCTGCCCTGGGCGTTTGCGAACGCGGCGAGTGCGTCGCGGGAGAAGAAGCGCTTCTCGGTCACCTTCGATGACGGGTTGTTCGAGCAGGCGACGCAAACCTATGCTGCGCGGGCGTTCGGCAATGTCCGGGCCGAAGTCGCTGCCCGGATGAGCGACGCGGCTCTGCCCGCTTTCCTCGATGCTGCCGGCGCCACGACTTTCTTCCGCTGAAACGAAAAACTCCCGCAGGAGGGGCTCTGCGGGAGTTCGTCAGTGAACGGAGGTTCAGGCGCGGATCAGGCCGCGTCGGAGGCTTTCTTCTTGCCGATCAGCCGGGGCTCGGCCGGAATGGCGGATTGGCCGATCTCGATCTTGCGGGCTTTCTTCTCTTCCGGAATCTCGCGGATGAGGTCGATCCGCAGGACGCCGTGCTCGAGGTTCGCGCCGGTCACGAGAACGTGATCGGCGAGCTGGAACCGGCGGATGAAGCTGCGTTGCGCAATGCCGCGGTGGAGGAAATTGCGGCCCGGTGCGTCTTCGGTTTCGGCTTTCTTGCCGGCGACCGTCAGCAGGCCTTCCTTGGTTTCGATGTCGAGTTCGTCCTCGGTGAAACCGGCGACCGCGATGTCGATCGCGAAGGCATTTTCGTCAACGCGCTCAATGTTGTAGGGCGGGTAGCCCTGCGTGCCGTCGAGGCGGGAGGCCTGGTCGATCATGCCGGCGAGGCGGTCGAAGCCGACCATCGTGCGGTAGAGGGGGGTAAGGTCAATCGTGCTCATGGAAGTTCAGTCCTTTCACTAAAAGCAACTGGGGATGGCAAAAACCACCCGGATTGAAGGTCGTGGACAGTCCATAAATCCGGCCCGGAAATCCGGCGCCGGGGGGGCGTCCCCGGCCGCGGCCCGCTGTGCGGCACCGTGACAAGCCCTATGTGGGTAGCGTATGGGGTCTATCAAGAGCCCCCGGGGATGGAGAAATGCACATGAAAAGACTTTTGCTCGTGGCCGTATCGGCCTTCGCGCTTGCCGCCTGCACACCGGCGAAAACCCCTCCCCCGGCTTCGGTCGAAGCGGCGGCGGAAACCGCCGAAACCGCGCCGGCGATGACGCTGGCCGAAGCGGTTGCTTCTGACCTGCGCACGGACGCGGAGAAAGCCCGCGACGTCTGGCGCCATCCTGCCGAGACGCTGGAATTCTTCGGCGTCGAGGCCGATGACAAGGTGGTCGAAGTCTGGCCGGGCGGCGGCTGGTACACCAATATCCTCGCGCCCTGGCTTGCCTCCGGCGGCGGCACGCTGGTCGCGGCCGGCTTCGACGCCGCCTCAATCGAGGACGCCGAGCGCCGCGCGCGCACCGAGGAGCGCCTCGCCGAGTTCAAGGCCATCTATGCCGACCCGAAATTCGGTACGATCGAACACGCCGCCTTCTCGGCCGCCTCCGGCCCGCTGACGGCGGACGGCACTGCCGACGCCGTGCTGACCTTCCGCAACATCCACAACTGGATGGCGGCCGGCTATACCGAGAAATTCTTCGCCGACGCCTACACGGCCCTCAAACCCGGCGGCGTGCTGGGCGTGGTCGAGCACCGCCTGCCCTCGACCCAGGCGCAGGACCCGAAAGCGACCAGCGGCTATGTACATGAGGACTATGTGAAGGCCCTCGCCGCCGCAGCCGGCTTCGAGTTCGTGGGCGCCAGCGAGATCAACGCCAACCCGGCCGATACCGCCGATCACCCGTTCGGCGTCTGGACCCTGCCGCCCAACAGCGCGGCCACCGGCCGGGACGGCGCCGCCGTCGAAGGATTCGACCCCGAGAAATACAAGGCCATCGGCGAAAGCGACCGGATGACCCTGAAATTCCGCAAGCCGGAATAGGTCAGCGTTCACGCACTACCGGGTTTGGTGACCCGTCCAGAAACCGTCCACACGAAGGTGTGGACGGTTTTTCGTTTTTGGATTGGGGGATTTGGGCGCAATTCGCGCGGAGCAGCGGCTCCGCCTATCGAGAAACGCCTGTCATCCCGGCCAGCGGGCGGCGCCCGCGTGAGCCGGGACCGTGTTGCGGCTGGAGCGGAGAGAAGGTCCCGGATCGGCGGCCGCGGTGCGGCCTTGTCCGGGATGACAGGGCCTTCGCGCTCTGACGCGGCGTGAAGGGGGTGGGCGGCTATACCGGGGGGGCACATTGAGGCATCAAT
>JBGTKE010000362.1:0-5059 GCA_041744775.1 Hyphomonas sp.
CGAGGCGGCCCCGCCGAACCAGCCGAAAATGAAGGTCGTCCCGCCGACCAGGACGGCGCCCCAGATCGCCCCCCAGCGCAGGTATGGCCGCAGCGCCGTGATACCCCGGTGCGGCATCCGCCCGATCGACAGGCCCAGCGCCAGCGCCGCCGCCGGCACCGTGATGAAGAACAGGAAGAAGTTCAGTGCCGCCAGCTGCAGGCCGGTCTGCACGCCGCTGAGAAAGCCGGTCTGGCCGATTGCGAGCCCGCTCCATCCGAGAATTCCAAAGGCGAGTTCCATCAGTCCAAGGAAGATGAATCCGATCAGCGTGACGCTGACGCAGGCCGCGACGGAGGACACCAGCAGCGCGAGCCGGATTCGCTTCACCCGCTTCGGCCGGGGCGTTGTCGCGTAGGCGGGAAGCGCACTTTCGCCTTCCGCCCCGCTCGTCATGCCCCGTATCCTTCCGCGCCCTTCATGCGCAGATGGAACGCGAGCCGCGCGGCATATTCAAGGGGGTTCTTGGGCCGCACCAAGGCACCCGCGGGGGTCGACGTCCAGTCCACCAGCCGCGTCAGGAAAAACCGCATCGCGGCGCCGAGGCAGAGCGCGGGCAGGGCTTCGCGCTCCGGAACGCTCAGCGGGCGGACGGACTGGTAACCGGCAATCAGCGCCGCGCCCTTGGAGAAATTGAACTCGAGGCGCGAGGCATCGCTCGCATTGCCCTCATCGAACGCCCAGGCATTCAGGCAGACGGCGAGGTCATAGGTCAGTGCATCGGTGCAGGCGAAGTAGAAATCGATCGCGCCGGAAAACGCATCGCCCAGGAAGAAGGCATTGTCCGGAAAGAGATCGGCATGGATCGTCCCGCGCGGCAACTGGCCGGAAAAGGCCCTCGCCTGCCGGATCATCTCGAACGCGTCTTCAACCGTACCCGAAAGTCCCGGCTGAATTGCGTCCGCATCTCCGGCGCGCCCCGCCCAGAGCGGCGCCCAGGATTTCGGCCCGAGCGCGTTCTCGCGGGTCATCGCAAAGTCCGCGAGCGCGAGGTGCATCTTCGCGAGGCCTTCCCCCAGCGCCCGGCACTGGCGCACGTTCGGGCGGCGCGGCGACAGTCCGTCAAGGAAGGTGATGATCACCGCCGGCCGGCCTTCAAGCGTACGCAGCGCGCTCCCATCGCGCCCCATCACCGGCTCGGGGCAGGGATAGCCCTTGCCCGCGAGGTGCTGCTTCAGGCCGATGAAATAGGGCAAGTCGGCCGCGTTCACCCGCTTCTCGAACAGGGTGAGAATGAACCGGCCTGTCTCCGTCTCGAGATAGTAGTTCGAATTCTCCACGCCCTCGGCGATGCCCTTGAAGGCCAGGGCCGCGCCGAGGTCGTAGGCGGAGAGAAACTCCGCCAACGCCTCATCGGAAACTTGCGTGTAAACCGCCATCGGCGGCGGATTTACGCCGTCTTGTGGAGCATGTCACGTTGCAGTGTCTTGCCGGCCAGCAGGTAATGCAGGGCTGCCCAGGCATACAGCGTGTTGAACGCGATGATTGAATACTGGAGCCCTCTGGCATCCGCATCCCGGCACCCGGCCACCACGTCGGGTTCGAGACCGACCAGCGACTTGCACATCTCCAGCGTGAGGCCGAGATCGGAGCTCGACAGGAGCATCGATTTCCAGAAGGTCGACAGCGCGCCGATCACCGGCGGTCCGAGTCCATAGCCGAGCAGGTTCACAACGAACAGCGTGAGCGCCACGGCGGTTGCCCGCATCCGGCTGTCCACCACACCGCCCGAGATTGCGTACATCGGTCCGAGGTAGTAGTAGTGGATCATCGCGGCGATCATCAGGGGCGGCATCGCCAGCCACAGATTGTCGACCGAATATCCGATCGCGTAGAGGGGCACGGACAGACCCATCCCGATCGCGGGGATCCAGGATAGCGCCGTCGGGTGGCGTTTGGCGATCCTGTCCGCCATCCAGCCTGAAGTGAACACGCCGATCGCCGCCATCAGTCCAAGGATGATGCCGAACAGCAAGGCCGCCTGCTGGATCGTGAGGCCGTGCGTGCGGATCAGGAACGAAGTGGTGAACTGGCCGACACCGTACCCGATGAACGAGGCAATTGTCGCGCCCGCAACCACGTGCAGGTAGGTCGGCTTCTTGATCAGGATCTTGATGACATCGCTGAAGCTTGTCCGGTCCCCCTTGGCGCGTTGCATTTCTGGCGGATCGGAATAGCCGCGTGGCGGCTCCTTGACCGTCATGCGCACGACGAAGGCAAGAATCACGCCGGGCAGACCAACGACGACGAACGCGACGCGCCAGCCTTCGATATTGTTCCAGTCAAGCGCATTGGCAGCCCAGGTCCAGCCCCAGCTGTTGAACGCCGCCGCCACCTGCACGCCGTCGAGATTTCCGGCAACGAAGCCGCCGAAGACGGCGGCGAACATGCCGCCCAGCGGCACGCCGAGCGCGTAGGTCGAGACCGCTGTCGCGCGGCTTCCGGGCTTGAAATAATCCGCGATCAGGGACTGGGCCGGCGGCGTGCAACCTGCCTCGCCGACACTGACGCCGATCCGGAACAGGAACAGCATCAGGAAGGTCGTGGCAAAGCCGCACAGGACGGTCATCAGGCTCCAGAAGCCGACCGCCGCTGCAATGATCATCACGCGGTGCGAACGTTCTGAAAAACGGGCGATGGGGATGCCGAGGAAAGTGTAGAGGATGGCGAAGGCGGGCCCGCCCAGCAGGCCCATCTGCCAGTCTTCAACGCCGAACGAAGCTTTGATTGGCTCCGTGAGAATGTTGATGATCGTGCGGTCGATGAAGTTGAAGATGTAGACCAGAAGCAACGCGCCCAGCACATACCCGCGATAGGCGTTGGTGCCGAAGCCGGTCTCGTGCGGCGGCGCGGCAGCCGGAACGGTCGGGGTGGTTGAGGCGGCGTCTGTCACGGGCGTCTCCATTATGCTCAGGGAAAATCAGGTCAGTTCAGGTGGCCGGGCTCCAGCGGTCCTTCTGGTAGGTGCGGGCGGCGAGGAAATAGAAGGCGGCCGCGACGGCCAAGAAGACGACGGTGGCGACCATCGACTGGCGCAGGCCCTCGGCATAGGCCGAGCACAGCGCGGGTCCGGACTCGCCGAGTTCGGCGAGGCGCCCGGCGCAGAGGCCCGGATTGAAGCTTGCGAATTCCGTTTCCAGCCCGGCCTTTCTCACGATGCCGCCCATGAAGGCGCTGCTCATCATGCCGGTGAAGAGGGGGCCGATGCCGTTGCCGATCAGGCTGATGATCAGCAGCATCACGGAGACGGTCGTGGCGCGCGAACGCGGGCTGACGATCGAGGTGGAGACCGTGTACTGCGCGCCGAGATAGGCGTAGTGCGCGATCGCCGCGATCACCCACATCCAGAAGGCGAAGGTCAGCGTCGGGCTGAGGAAGGCGGCGGCATAGGCCGGAATGGCAATCAGCAATCCGACACCCGGCAGCCAGGCAGCGACGGACGGATAGCGCGGTGCCAGCTTCTCCGACAGGAACCCGCCCAGGAATGTGCCCAACGCGGCAAAGCCGGCCAGCGGTGCGCCGTAATTGATGGCGGCCTCGGCGACGGTGACGCCGTGAACCCGCATCAGGAACGGCGCCTGGAAGCTGATCAGGCCGTAGCCGACGAGGGCAACAAACGCCGCGCCGAGCGAAATCGTCCAGAAGGTCGGTTTCTGTCCAAACTCCTTGAAGGCCTCGAAGAAACCGGCCTTCTCGACCGGCGCGCTGCCTTTCGGATCCGAATAGCCGCGCGGCGGCTCGCGCGTCGTGAACCAGAGAATGAGGGCCACCAGGATGCCCGGCGCGCCCACGATGACGAAGACAAGGCGCCAGCCTTCGACCTCGGACCAGTTGATTCCGGAGAACAGGAAGCCAAGGCCGATGGCATCGATCCAGCCGCCGAAGGTTTCGCCCTGCAGGCTGGCGAGCTGGCCTCCGAAAAGCTGGGCCAGCACCGCGCCGATGGTGACGCCCATCGAGTAGATGCCGATCGCGTTCGCCCGGCTCTTGGGCGGGAAATAGTCGGTGATGATGGAGTTGGCGGGTGGCGTGCAGCCGGCTTCGCCGATGGCGACACCAATGCGGAACACGAGAAGCCAGAGGAAGCTTGCCGCGAGACCGCAGAACACGGTCATCAGCGACCACACGACCACACAGAGCGCGATGATGAAGACGCGGTTGCCCCGGTCTGCCCACATCGCGATCGGGATACCCATGACCGCATAAAAAAAGGCAAAGGGAGGCCCGGTCAGCAGGCCCCACTGCGTATCAGTCAGGGAGAAGGTGTTGATAATCGGCTGGGCGACCACCGTGATGATAGTGCGGTCGATGAAGTTCAGCGTGTAGATCAATGTCAGGGCGATCAGCACATAGGACCGGTAGCCCTTCGAGCCGAAGCCCGTGATGTGTCCGTTCGCGCTGTCAGCCGTAGCCGCAGTGACCGTCATGTTAGGTTCGCCTCCCAGGGGATATGCGCTTCTGCCGGCGCGTCGAGTTTGCTGGCGACGGTAACCTGCCTGTTGCCGCCTGCAAGCCTTATCGTCAGGGCAGGCCAGCGGCTCGCATTTTTTCCGTCTGCCAAGCATTGAAACCGGCGCGGCACTCGCTTAACTCGGCCTCGCACGCCGGACACAGGGGACGCTGCGCCATGGACCAGACCCGCAAAACGATCGCCCTCGGATCACTTTGCCGGATGAGCCCTGACCATGCCTGCTTCAATCACCCTGTCTTCTCTGAACTTTGCGCTGACTGACGGCCGGGTTCTATTTTCAAACCTAGATTTCAGTTTTAATCGGGAACGCACTGGCCTCGTCGGCCGGAACGGGGTTGGCAAGTCCACGCTGTTGCGGCTGATCACGGGCGAACTTTCGCCTTCCGCCGGACACGTCATGCTCAACGGCCGGCTCGGGGTCCTGCGTCAGGGCTTGGCGCCTGAGACGCGCGAGACCGTCGCTGACCTCTTCGGCGTGCGCGCAGCGCTGGCAACGCTCCGCCGGGCCGAAACGGGCGAGGCCAATGCCTGGCAAGACGCTGACTGGAC
>JBGTKE010000363.1:0-3845 GCA_041744775.1 Hyphomonas sp.
AAATTCTAGGTCGCGGCGGGTTCTTCCACCGTTTCCTCGGCGATGAAGGCAGCGAGCGCGCTGACGCAGGACCGGCCCGCATCGGTGAGCGCCTTGGCCCGCGCGGCATTCGACGAGTCCAGCGCGACCGCTGTGGTGGCCACACTGGTCTGGGAAACGACGGAGCGGGTGCGGCCTTGCAGCAGCGTCGCATCGAGGCGGCAGCGGGCTGTATCGCCAGACAGTGTGAACTCCGACAGGCGCCAGTTCAGTTCGAACTGCGTGGGGCCCGAGGAGTTTGACGGCAGCGCGGCGTACTCACCCTCGCCGCTGAACGAATCGAGCAGGGCGCCCTGCATCATTTCGGTCGCATTGTCCGTCCACTGAACCCCCCGCACGATGCGCAGTGCGCCGGTTTCGTCCTCGGCCGCAATAGCCCGGCCGGAAAACAGGCGCGAGGCTTCCGGCTCGCGGATCGTCACGGTGGCGTTCAGGCGGTGCATCGGCTCCATCGGGCCGATCCGGTAAAAGGCGTCCGGGGCATCGGGTTGTTTCAGCACGTTCACGCAGCCGGCAAGGCTCGCCAGCGCGGCCGACAAGATCAGGGTCCGGATCATCGCTTCTTCTCCTCATACGGCAGGGGCTCACCGACGATGAAGCCCTGCGGGTTGCGTTCAATTTCGCGCACGGTCCGGTCAAGCCGGTTGATCAGGACGCGCAGGTCCTGGCTGGCAGCCGTCGTGTTCTCGAACGTCGCCGCAGCCGGGCCTTCCATGACCGCCGTGGCGGCCGAAACAGCACGCTGGCTCTCCGTCAGTATTCCGGTTGCGGCCGTTGCGACCGACCGGAAATCAGACACCAGAGCTTTGACGTCGTTTTCGAGAGTCTGCAGGCTGCCCTCGGCGCTCACCCCGACCGTCTGCCATTCGCGCGACGCTTCCTCGAACGCAACCGAGGCGGCCGACACTTCTTTCAGCGTCGCCGAGGCTTCGCCGATGAGGCCGTCATCGGCGGCCAGTTTGGTGGTGATCGTCTCGAGATTCCTGATCGAGGTACTTATCGAAGCGATATTCTCTTCCGTCAGGATCTTGTTGATCCCGTCAAAGGTCAGGTTCGCGCGGCCGAGTGCCTGCGCCCCGCCCGCCACGATCTGGTCGACCAGTGTCCGCTCGGACCGGATGACGGGAACCGGCTCGCCCGGCCGCTCTTCCAGCGGCTTGCCGGTGCCGGCCGTGAGCTGAACGAAGGTGATGCCGGTGATGCCCGCCAATTGGATCGAGGCGGTCGAGTCTTCGCGGATCGGCGTCTCGCGCGAGACGCGGATATGCGCGCGCACTTTCGAGGGGTCCGCCTTGTCGATGCGAACAGTCGCGACTTCGCCCACCTTGACGCCGATATAACGAACGGCCGCGCCTGCCTCGAGCGAGACCGGTCCTTCGAACACGATGTCATAGGCCTTGAAGTCTCGCTGGAACTCGGACTGGCCGAGCCAGAGGACGAAGCCGGCGATGATGGCGGCCGCCACGAGGACGAGTGCGCCGATCAGTGCGTAATTTGCGCGGGTTTCCATGCTTGTTCTAAGCCTCTTCTTCTGTCATCGGCGCCGCCGCACGTCCGCGCGGCCCGCTGAAGTATTCCTGGATCCAGGGATGATCGATCTCTCTCAACTCCGGAATCGTGCCCACGGCCAGCACCTTCTTCTCGCCCAGTACGGCAATCCGGTCGCAGGTCGCATGCAGCGTATCGACATCATGGGTGACGAGGAAGACCGTCAGGCCCAGCGCGCGTTGCAAGGCGCGCACCAGCTCGTCGAAGGCCGCGGCCGTGATCGGGTCGAGGCCGGCGGTCGGCTCGTCGAGGAAAAGCAGCTCGGGGTCGAGCGCCAGGGCGCGGGCGAGCGCGGCGCGCTTGCGCATGCCGCCGGAGAGATCGGAAGGATACTGGTCGCCGGCGCTTTCCGCGAGGCCGGACAGGCGGATCTTCATGTCGGCCAGGTCACGCATCAGGGTGCGGCTGATCTGCGTGTGCTCCTTCATCGGTACCATGACATTCTCGCGCACCGTGAGGTTCGAGAACAGGGCGCCGTCCTGGAACATGATGCCCCAGCGGCGCTCCACCGCCGTGCGCTCGTCGCGCGACAAGGTCTCCAGCCGCTGGCCGAACACTTCGACGCTGCCGCTTTCGGGCGGCTTGAGGCCGGTGATCGCGCGCAACAGGACCGACTTGCCGCAACCCGACGGGCCGATGACGCCGATGATCTCGCCGCGCGGGATATCGAGGTCGAGATCTTCCAGCACGACGGTCGGCCCATAGGCCACTTTGAGACCCCGTACACGGATGATCGGCTCGCCGCTCATATCCCGAGCTCCATGTAGAAGATCGCGAACAGCGCATCGAGCACGATGATGGCGAAGATCGCCTGCACCACGGAGGTCGTTGTCCGGTGGCCGAGCGACTGCACGCTACCGCCGGTGAGCAGGCCCTGACGGCAGGCGATCAGCGCAACCACCAGGCCGAACACGGGCGCTTTCGACATGCCGATCCAGAACTGGTCGATCGGCACCGAGTTGCGCAGCCGCTCGATGAACAGGGAAGGATTGATGTCGAGCGAGGTCCAGCCGACCACGACGCCGCCGGCTATTCCGGCAAGGGTGGCGACGAAGGCGAGGATCGGCGTCATCACGAGCATGGCCAGCACGCGCGGCGCCACGATCACTTCCATCGGCTTGAGGCCGAGGGTCTGCATCGCGTCGAGTTCCTGGCGCATCTTCATCGTGCCGATCTGCGCCGTAAAGGAGGAGTTGGTGCGGCCCGCCAGCACGATGCCGGTCAGCACGACGCCGAACTCGCGCAGCATCGAGAAGCCGATCAGCTCGACCGTGAACACTTCAAGGTCAAAGGCGCGTAGCGTCGTCGCGCCAATATAGGCGACGACCATGCCGACGAAGAAAGAGAGGAAGGCGACGATCGGCATCGCATTGAGGCCGGCCTCCTCCATCACCGACACGGTCGATGTCCAGCGCATCTTCCAGGGCTGAAATGCGAGCCGGACAATCGTGGACACGGTTTCGCCGAGGAAGGCGAGCGTGGCGACGAATTCGCGCACCAGGGCTTCGCTGCCGCGCCCGACGCGCGCCAGCATCTCGATGAAGCCCTGCGGGTTCGCCTTCGGGGGATCGGCGGGATCGGAGACGTCATGCACCTGCGGGATCAGGCTCGCGGCCGAGACATGGTCGCCGATCAGACGGGGCGTGGCTTCGCCGGCGGCGCGCACGAGACGGTCGATCAGGAAGGCGCCGGCGGTATCGAGACGGCCGAGGCCAGACACGTCGATCGCGGCGCCGGACGGCAAATCGAGGGCGGAAAATTCGTGTTCCACGTTATGCAAGGTCGCCACCGTCCAATCCCCCGAAAGGCGGAGGACGGTCTCTTCGCCGCTCTTTTCGAGCGCGAAACCGGGGTCGACAGGGTGCATCATGTTCCGTACTGACCTGACCTTTCTAGCAGAACATGCTTAAGCACAGGGCTGGCCAGTCCAACACAATTCACCCGGCAGGATTAACCTATGCGCAATCGGCAACTTGAAATTGCCCCTGTTTCGGCGCCCCTGCGGACGGCTTTCGCGATCTCGCGCGGCGCCAAGACGCAGGCGGAGACCGTGCGTGTGCGCCTCTCAGAAGGTGACAACGCGGGACGGGGCGAAGGCGTTCCCTATGGCCGCTTCGGCGAAACAGTGGAGAGTGTGGCCGCCGCCCTCGAAGGCCTGCGCAGCCAGATCGAGGCGGGGATGGACCGCGCCGCGCTCCAGTCCGCACTGCCCCCCGGCGCGGCGCGCTGCGCGCTGGACTGCGCCCTCTGGGACCTCG
>JBGTKE010000364.1:0-3515 GCA_041744775.1 Hyphomonas sp.
GCGCCTAGCGTTTCAGGTGCTCCATGCCCTTGAGATCGCCCTTCTTGGCGACCGGCGCGCCGAGTTTGGGCTTCACCTTGTCCGCTTTCGGTTTGCGGATTTCCTTGTTCGATTTCTTTTGACCCTTGGCCATGGCTTGAGCCTTTCAGCAACCGGGCCATGATTGGCCCATGCGGAAAATGTAAGACGGTTCGGGAAGGAATGTAAGGCCGCTCGCGCGCCGCTATTCGACGGACTTCGGCACGACGAAGAAGCCGTGCTCGGTGCGCGGGGCGTTGGCGAGGACCTGGTCCTGGATGTTGCCGTCAGTGACGACATCGTCGCGCATCGGCAGGGTCGTCTCGACCACAGAGGTCAGAGGCTCGACGCCGTCAACGTCGACTTCATTGAGCTGGTCGATCCAGCCGAGGATGCCGTTCAGCTCGCCCGCCAGTTCGTCGAGGCGCTCTTCCGGCACCGCGATGCGGGACAGGCGGGCAACTTTGCGGACATCGTCGCGGGTAACGCTCATGGGCCGGCTCCTCTGGAGCCGCCCGATTACGCCATAGGCAAATCCGCTTCAAGGCGGTATGTGCCCTCGGATGCCCGTTGTTGACCTGTTCGACCTGCCTGCGAAGGGCGTCCTGATCGGCCTCGACCCGGGCACGAAGACGCTGGGCGTGGCGGCGACCGATGCGAGCCGCATCCTGTGCAGTCCCGTCGAGACCATCCAGAAGCCGAAGCTCGCTCCGGCCCTCGCCCGCTTGTTCGACATCTATGACGAGCGCCAGGGCGCCGCGCTTGTCGTCGGCCTGCCGCTACAAACCGATGGCAACCAGGGGCCGCGCGTCCAGTCGGTCCGCACGCTGGTCTCGAACCTGCTCAAGGTGCGCGATATCCCCGTCGCTTTCCAGGACGAGCGCTACACGACCGTTGAGGCCGACGAGATCGTCCGCGAACTCTCCTTCACTGAGCAGCGCCGATCCGACCGTATCGACGCGATGGCCGCCGCGATGATCCTCCGGTCAGCACTGGGGCGGCTGGAGAAGGGCGCATGAGCGCCTTCCTCACGGCGCTCTTGCCGGTCATCCTGATCGTCGCGCTCGGCCAGTTCCTCGCGCGGCGCAGCCTGGTCTCTGCAGAAGCCTTCCGCGCGCTCGACCGGCTGTCCTTTCTTATCTTGCTACCGGCCCTGATCATCCTTGCATTGGCCAAAGCGGAGTTTGACGGCGCACCCTGGCTGATGATCGCGGCGCTCGTTGCGGCACAGGTGCTGCTCGGTGCGTTCGGCCTCACGGCGCGCCTGTGGCCCGGCATCACCCAGCCCGCTGCCGGCACCATCATCCAGTCGAACGTGCGCTGGAACACGATCATCGGACTCTCCCTCGGGGGCCTCCTGTTCGGAGATGAAGGCCTTGCGCTCGTCAGCCTTGCAGCAGCGGCGATGATCCCAGTGGCGAATGTCATCTCCGTCTACGCCCTCGTCAGCCATGCCGAACGTCCGCCCGGCGAGAGGCCCCGCCCCCTTCTGGCGCTGACCCGCAACCCCCTGATCTATGCCTGCCTCATCGGCATCGGCCTCGCGAGCTTCCACGTCCGCCTACCCGTGATCGCCGACGAAACGCTCAGGATGCTGGCCAACGCCGCCATCGCGCTCGGCCTCCTCAGCGCTGGCGCGGGAGTCGATCTCGGCGCCCTGAAACGCGCGGGCCTCAAGACCTTCACCTGGTCCCTCGTGCGCTTGATCGGCCTGCCGGCGATCACACTGGGGGTCGGCCTGGCGATTGGCCTCAGCGGACTGCCCCTCGCCATCGCCCTGCTCTGCGCCGCCACGCCGACTGCTCCCAACTCCTACGTCCTCGCCCGCGAACTCGGCGGCGATTCGACGCTGGCCGCAAACCTGCTCGCCGCCCAGACCACGCTGGCCGCGCTGACGCTGCCGCTGACCTGGGGCGTGATCCTGTGGCTGGGGGCGGTTTGAAGGCTTGCCCCTCGCCGGAATCGCGCCTAAACCGCCGCAAATCGAAGGGGCCTTCATGGCAGAGGCGCAGTCAGACTTCACCTTCCGGCACGACCATCTGCTCGGAATCGAAGGCCTTCACCCCCTTGATATTCAACATATTTTAGACCTTGCGGACACCTATGCCGAAGCCACGCGCGCCGGCCAGCGGCCTCAGCCCATCCTAACCGGCAAGACCGTGGTTAATCTCTTCTTCGAGAACTCCACGCGGACGCTGTCGAGCTTCGAGATCGCCGCGCGCCGCCTCGGCGCGGACGTGGTTTCGATGCCGGTGGGCAATTCCAGCGTCAAGAAGGGCGAGACGCTGATTGACACGGCGATGACGCTGAACGCCATGAAGCCGGACGCGCTCGTCATCCGCCACTCGGCCTCTGGCGGGGCGAAACTCCTCTCCCGCAAGGTCGATTGCCCGGTCATCAATGCCGGCGACGGCACGCATGAACATCCGACGCAGGCCCTGCTCGACCTCCTCACCATCCGCCGCACCAAGGGCCGAATCGAGGGCCTCAAGGTCGTCATCTGCGGCGACATCACCCACAGCCGCGTTGCGCGCTCGACCACGATGGCGCTGCACCTGATGGGCGCGCGCGTGCACCTGTGCGGCCCGCGCACATTGATCCCTCCGGGTACGGACACATGGGGGGCGGAAAGTGCGGGCACGGACTTTGACAGCGCCCTCCCCGGCGCCGATGTCGTGATGATGCTGCGTCTGCAGCTGGAGCGGATGAATGGCAGTCTGTTGCCGAGCCAGCGCGAATATTTCCGGTATTTCGGGCTGACGGCAGACCGGCTGGCCGTGGCGAAGAACGATGCGATCGTCATGCATCCGGGCCCGATGAACCGGGGCGTCGAGATCGAAAGCTCGATTGCGGACGGCGAGCGCTCGGTCATCACCCAGCAAGTGGAGATGGGCGTCGCGGTGCGCGAAGCGGTGCTGCATCTCCTCGCGGGAGGGCGGTCATGAGCCTCGAGATTGTGAATGCCCGCCTGCTGGATCCGGCGACCGGCACGGATGCCCCAGGCGGCGTGTTCATCGACAAGGGCGTCATACAAGAGTTCCTTACAGGGACGGGTGTGTCCTTCAAGAACGCGAAGGAGACGGTCGACGCGGGCGGGCTGTGCCTGGCGCCCGGGCTGATCGACCTGCGCGCCAAGACCGGCGAGCCGGGTGAGGAGCACAAGGAAACACTGGCCACCGCCTCTCGCGCCGCCCTCTCCGGCGGCATCACCAGCCTCGTCGTGATGCCGGATACGCGGCCCGTCATCGACGACGTGGCGCTGGTGCAGTTCATCGCCGAGCGTGGCCGCGAGACGGCGTTTGCGAGGGTCTATCCGGCGGGCGGTCTGACGGTCGGCCTCGCGGGCGAGGCGATGTCCGAGATCGGATTGATGGCCGAGGCCGGCGCGGTGCTGTTCACCAATGGCGACTGGCCGGTGGCGAGCGCGCAGGTGATGAAACGCGCGATGACCTATGCGGCGAGCCGCGGCGCGATTGTTATGTCGCGGCCGGATGACC
>JBGTKE010000365.1:0-4462 GCA_041744775.1 Hyphomonas sp.
GCGACCAGCACCCCCGCCGCCGGCCCGGCGACCGCTCCGATCGCGTCCGCAAACGGCGCCGAAGATTTCGCCAGCTCCGCTGCCGGCATCAACCCGAACAGCGCCGTCGTCGCCAGTGCATAAACGACCCCCGCGATCGTCACTCCGCCCGCTGCGGCAACCGCTATGTTGCGTTTCGGATGGCGCACACGGCCCGCAATCGCATTGGCGCTCTCAAGACCAAGGAATGCCCAGAAGATCGAGATCAGTGTCGGCGGCAGCGCGGCGGAGAGCGGCGCGCCCGACACGTTCCACGACGCGGCGAACACGTCCGCATCAAACCTCGCAAAGCCGATGACGATGGCGACCGCAATTGGCGCGAGGCCAATCAGCAGTGTGGCCGACGACATCCGCCCGACAAAGCGCGGACCTGCAAGCGCGCAGGCGACAAGCACCCAGAGCATAATGAGGATCGCAATCAGGCGCGGTACGGCCCCCAGCGTCACGCCAAAGATTGCAGCGCCATAGCCCACTGCCACCACGGCGATGCCGACGATGCCCACAAAGCAGGTTGCCCAGTAGGCTGCCCATGCGACAAAGCCCAACGCCGGATGAAACGCAGTCTCCGGATAATCCGTCAGCGTCTCGGTCCCGTCCCGCAGGGCGCCGAGAAAGGCAAACACCAGCGCCAGCGCCACAGCGATCACCGCCGCCACGCCCCAGGCGATCAGGCTGGCCGAGCCGACCGAGGCCAGCACCACCGGCAACAGGAAGACGCCCGACCCGATCATGTTGCCCGCGACAATCGCCATCGCGAGCCCCGGCCCGATCTGCCCCGCCGTGCCGGTGCGACTATCTGTTATGTTTCCCGCCATCGTGGCTGTCATGCGGGATACCCCGCATCGCGGCGCAGCCGCGCCTGGAACCAGGCCACCGCCCCTTCATGTTTCGGCGACAGCGGCCCCGCGCGGTAGATCCCGCCGGTAATGTTCCGGTGCACGGTCTCGCACATTTTCAGGTCCTCGTCCGTCACGGCGCCGGAGAGCTGCAACATGTTTTCGAGTTCCGCCCCGCGCGCCGGATCGAAGAAATAGAGATAGTCCAGCCGCGTCTCCGCCGGCCCCACCGGGGAGATACGCTCCATCATGACGCCATTCTCATAGACATTGATGCCCAGCCACGGCCAGGCCCAGGCCCAATAGCCCGAATAAACATTGTCCGCCTTGCGGGACGGCGCGCGGTGCACGGCGATCTCGCCTTCCATGTGCACCGTGTATTTCGCCGAATCGATCTCCGCATCCAGACCCGGATGGATCAGCGGAACATGGTAGCCTTCGAGGTAATTCTCGACATAGGCCTTCCAGTCACACTTGATGGTATGCGAGCGGCGCAAAGCGAAAGGTTGCACCGTTTCATCCGTCCACGACGCATTGACCGGCGCCAGCATCTCGCCGATCGGCGGCGCCGCCTCGCTCAGCGTCACGAACAGGAACCCCCGCCAGGTCTCCAGCCGCACCGGCGTCAGACCGTGCTCTCTCGGGTCAAAACCCTCCGCCGCGCCGAAATCCCGCGCCGATTGCAGCCGGCCCTCGAAGGTGAACCGCCAGCCGTGATAGGCGCAGGTGATCGCCCCGTCGCAATGCCCGTCCGCCGTGGTCGCCAGCGGCCCCGCCCGGTGCGGGCACACATTGTGGAACGCGCGCACTGCGCCGTCCTTGCCGCGCACCGCCAGCACGGAACGTCCCGCCAGATCATCCGTCAGGAAATCCCCCGCCGCCTTCAGCATGTTCTCATGCCCGATCAGCCGCCAGGCCCTGGCGAAGACCGTTTCCCGCTCCAGCGCAAAAATCTCGGGCCGCCCATACAGCGACGGGTCCAGCGCGCGCACGAGCGAGGCAGCGGGCCCGTCTGCCATCAAGGCACCAGGCCTTCGACGATGACCACCCGCGACACGGCATTGTCCGTCCGCAGATGAATGATCGCCGCATAGTCCAGCGAGTCGTTGAACGCCTGCGCCGCCGCAAAGGTCGGGAACTCGATCACCACCATCCGCCCCTTGGGCGCGGGACCCTCGCGCGGCTCCGTCTTGCCGCCGCGCGCAAGATAGGTCCCGCCAAACTTGGCAACCATCGGCGCGACCACCGCCTTGTAGCCCTCATAGGCCTCGGGATTGGTCACTTCGATCTCGGCGATGACATAGCCTTTCGGCGCAGCTGCAGATTCCGGCGCGCTGGCGCAGGCCGCAATCGCCAGAAGGCTCATCGCGGCCAGACCGCCCATCCAGGTCGTCATCTGCATCTCCCCCGAGAAAGCGATCACCAGACCGCAAAGCCCCTCACCGCGCAAGCCCAGCGCTTTTTTTACGGCCTGCCCCTTTAACTCGGCCGAAAAAGCGACTATCTGTTTATCGATAAGAAAGAGGAGCCCGACCGGGACCGCCATGTACACGACCGAAGACCAGATCCTGATCGAAAGCCGCGTTGCGAACGAGAAGAAAAGCGCTGGCGCCGCCTATTTCCTCTGGTTCTTCCTCGGTTTCCTGTCGGCGCACCGCTTTTACTTAGGCAAACCTGGTACAGCGATCCTACAAATCCTCTCATATTTTATCATCATCGGCTTCGTCTGGTGGATCGTGGACCTGTTCCTGATCCCCGGCATCATCCGCGACAAGATGGACGAGACCCGCGGCCGCTTCGCCCGCGACCTGCGCCGCTTCGCGTACTGATCTGCAGAGCGCCTCTCAGATCACGTCCTATGCCTCGCCCCACCCCTAACCCTTCCCGTTCCGGGGAGGGGACCGGTTGCGCTATTTTGAAGAACTCATGCTCCCCAAGGCACAACCTGTCCCGTCCCCGCGCGAAGCGTGGGGAGGGTTAGGTGGGGCACGGCTGCAAAGCGGCCGAAACCGTTCACCCTGATCCCACCTTTTCGCTTGACTATTTATTTTCATTATACCACAAATATTCTAATCAAACGAAAGGATCCCCTGTGTCCGATTACGCCCGCCCCAAAGGCTTCGCCAGCGCCCTCTGCTATGTCGATCCCAATGCCGCCTTCCGCTGGTTGGAGGAGGCCTTCGGTTTCGAGCCGGTGATGGTCCTGCTCGACGAGAACGACATGATCGCCCATTCCGAGATGGCCTTCGGCGAGGGCCTGATCATGGTCGGCAGCGAATGGTCGGAAAATCATCGCAGCCCGAAGAACATCGGCCAGAAGAACACCCAGACCGTCCACGTCCAGCTTGCCAAGGGAGACGACATCGACGCCCATTGCGCGCGCGCGCGCAAGGCCGGCGCCGAAATCCTGCAGGAACCGGACGACCAGTTCTACGGCGACCGCACCTACCGCGCCCGCGACCCGGAAGGCCATATCTGGACTTTCGGCGTCACCGTGAACTCCATGTCCAGCGCCGAATGGGACAAGGCTTCCGGCGGAACCCTCCGTACACAGACGCGCCTGTGAAGGCCCGCCCGAGCCTTGATGCCGCGCTGACCGCCCTCGCCGATCCGGACCGGCGGCGCGCCATCGAACTCCTCGGCAAGGCGCCCCGCCGCGCTGGCGAACTTGCCGAAGCGCTCGGCCTGCCCGCCCCCGCGATGAGCCGCCACCTGCGCATCCTCAAACAAGGCGGCCTCGTCGAGGAGACCCATCCGGAGTTCGATGCCCGGGTGCGCATCTATACTCTGAAGGAGGGCGGCATGGCCGATCTCAAACTCTGGCTCGCCGAGACCGAAAAACTCTGGGCCGCACAGCTCACGGCCTTCAAGGCCCACATGGACAAGAAGCGTAAGTGAGCGCCGTCCTCGTCGCCGTCCGCGTGCCGGCGACGCCGGAGGATGCCTTCGATGCGTTCACGGACGAAATCGGCCTCTGGTGGCGCCCCAGCGCGCTTTTCCAGCTGACACCCCGCGGCGACGGCACGCTCAGTTTCGAGGGCGAAGCCCGCTTGATCACGACGCTGCCCAACGGCAAGGTCTTCGAAATCGGCCAGGTCACCGCCTGGCAGCGCGGCGCCCGCCTCGCCTTCACCTGGCGCCAAGCGAATTTCATGCCGGACCAGATCACGAGCGTAGACGTCATTTTCGAAGCGATCGGCGACGATACCCGCGTCACCGTCACCCATCGCGGCTGGGACACCATTCCCCAGGACCACGTCGCCCGCCACGGCTTCCCGATCCTCGCCACGCAAACCCACCTCGCCCAGTGCTGGCGCGCCGGCCTCGCGGCGCTTGCTTCCTGGATGACGCCGCCGCCGGAATGATTATAAGCTCCGGACAAAGCAATCCGGGGAGAAATCAATGTTCAGGGTCTCGTTGACGGAGTCGTACTTCCCGGCCCAGGGCGGGCCCGAGCCGGAGCCCGTCACCATCGGCGCCATGCTGCGCGCCTCGGCCGCCCGCGCGCCGGACCAGCCGGCGCTGAAATCCCTCAGCTATGACGGCGCCGTCCTGCGCACCTGGACTTACGGCGAACTCCTGCGCGA
>JBGTKE010000366.1:0-3221 GCA_041744775.1 Hyphomonas sp.
TCCGGATGTGGCCGCCGCGATCCTGAAGCCGTTCGTCTCGGAAGCGAACCACTGGATGGTCGCCAATCACGGCATGTTCCAGGGCTATTATTTCTTCCACCATCTCGGCCTTGACCGGAACATGCGCGACCAGTTCCGCGACAACCCGCATTTCGAATACTGCGCGCAGTTCTGCCATCTCTACGACCAGTCAGCCTTCGATCCCGATTATGTGAGCGAGCCGCTGGAATTTTTCGCGCCGATGGTCGAGCGCCTGTTCGCGATGCCGAAAAACTCCATGTATCTCAGGAAGTCCGAGGCGTAAGTTGAAGTGAGGGTGGAGACCGGATGTTGAAGGTTCTTGTCTTTGCCTTGCTGATTGCGGCCGTGATCGCCTTCTTCGCGCTACGCCAGACGCCGAAACGTCCGCCACGCGACTGGCGGCGCGGCGGAGATGATGGTGGCCCCGTGCCGCCGACGATCCACATCGGCACGGACACTGGCCGCAAGCCGGCGAACGACACGGTGCCGGCCGACAAGCCGCAGCCCGCGACGACCGACGCCGGCAAAGATGGCGGAGGAGACGGCGGCGGCGATTGATCCTCCGACGCGATCGACCGTCCCGTTGAATTTCAGCCGCTCGGGCCCTGAACTTTCCGTTGCGCCGTTTACTTCGCGCTGGCGGAGATCGCTGCGAAGATGTTCTGGCCGTGCTCGTTGCCGGATTTGAAAGCCGGACGGGTGGCGTTCACGTCGGTGATCCGGTCCCATTTCGCGGCGACAGCCTCGGCCGTGAGGGCGT
The DNA here is from genome assembly GCA_041744775.1 of Hyphomonas sp. Taxonomy (GTDB): domain Bacteria; phylum Pseudomonadota; class Alphaproteobacteria; order Caulobacterales; family Hyphomonadaceae; genus Hyphomonas. The sequence goes on from JBGTKE010000366.1 coordinate 782, forward strand.
CGCCTGTGCCAACGAACACGCCCGCCGTTTCGACGATACGGGCCATCGAGAAGGCGCCTGCGCCGGCGGACAGGATCATGCCGGTCGGGGCGTCTTCCTTGACGAGGTTGATGACGCCGGGCGTGACGTATTCCGGTTTGAGCGCTTCGAGCATCTGCCCCGACATGATGTCTTCCGTCATGCGGGTTGCAGCAATCGGGCATACGGCGTTGATCTTTATATCGTTTTTGGCGCCTTCGATTTTCAGGGTGTTCATCATGCCAACCACGCCAAGTTTGGCGGCGCCGTAATTGGCCTGGCCGAAGTTGCCGTAGAGACCGGTTGACGAAGTGGTGACGACGATCCGGCCGTAATTCTGGGCCTTCATGATGTCCCAGGCCGCGTGAACCGGCAGGAAGCTGCCGCGCAGGTGAACGGCGAGCACAAGGTCGATATCCTCGACCGTCATTTTCGAGAACGACCGGTCGCGCAGGATGCCGGCATTGGCGATGAGGATGTCGATACGGCCCCATTTGGCCATCGTGTCGTCGATCATCTTCCTGACGCCGTCGACATCCGACACCGACGAACCGTTGGCGATCGCTTCAGCGCCGAAGGCCTCGATTTCCTTGACCACCGCTTCCGCGGCTGCCGAGTTGCCGCCCGTACCGTCGCGTGTACCGCCCAGATCGTTGATCACGACCTTCGCGCCGCGGCGGGCAAGCTCGAGCGCATGCGCGCGGCCAAGGCCGCCGCCAGCACCGGTAACGATGGCAACGCGGCCGTCAAAACGGATCTCGGACATGGGGTCTCCTGTAGCAGTTATCTGGTTTCGGCGGTGTCACACCAGACGTTCACGTCAACGTCAAGCGCGTCCGCTGCGTCACCTCTTGCCGCAGGCGCTGCGGCATGTTTGCTGGCGCACATTGAATTGGCCAAGCAAACGGGAGGAAACCATGCTCGCTTATGTCACCCTTGGAACCAACAACAAGGAAAAGGCACTGGCCTTCTACGATGCCGTGCTCGGTGAAATGGGCGCGAAGCGCTTTTTCGCGAATGAAAGGTTGCAGTTCTATGGCGTAGGCCCCGGCCAGCCAATGATCGGCATCGGCGACGCCTATGACAAAAACCCCGCGACCGTCGGCAACGGCGTCATGCCGGCACTGGCCTGCGCCAGCAATGAAGTCGTGGACAAGGTCTACGCCAAGGCCATCGCGCTCGGCGCAACCGACGAAGGCGCACCGGGCAACCGGATGCCGACCTTCTACGGCGCCTATTTCCGCGACCCGGACGGCAACAAGATCTGCGTCTGCAAGCTTGGCTGAGCTGAGTCCGTCGCAGACCGCCTGAGCCGTCAGCTGGCGCGAATGGTAACCGGCTCCGCCAGGGAGCCGGCCTTCGTCCAGGCTTCAATCCTGTACTCGCCCGGCGGCAGGAGCAGCGGCAGCCGGTCGCCCGGAAACAGCATCAACCGGTCTTCCGGGATGGCCAGGGCAGGGTCGCTCATCCGGCGCGCCTCGATGAGAACCGGCAGGTTGGACACCAGGAAGGCGGGCGGGACAGCGATCACGCTTTCCCGTTCACGCCGGCCGGATGTCAGGCGGCCCTCCCTGATTTCTGCGAGCGGAATGGCGAAAGTCATGTCCGCCTCGCCGCCGGGTGAGGCGCCTTCGCCATTGGCAGGGACAAAGGCCGGCTCGGCGTATGAGGGTATGCACGCTGTCAGCGCCACCATCAGCGGAACGTGACCGGTCTCGCGCGCGACTTCGGCCTTCAGGCTAGCCGCCGCGGGAGACCCGGCCGCGCGCTCGATATGCATGATGACGCGGGCGCCGGGGTCGGCTGCGAAGACCTGGCGGCTGACCTGCGTCATCAGCCCGGTCTGGCGGCGGACCGACTGCTGGGCTGGGCTGAGGGACGCGAGCTGGCCGGCGCTCGTCCACCAGACACCGGCATCGACGAGTTGCAGACGGTGGCGTTTCACTTCGCGCACGAGACGCCCGTGACCGGGGTCGCGCGTGACGAGGCCTTCCGACACCAGCAGGACGTCCGGATGCGCGGCGCCGCCGGGGCCAAGCGTCAGGCCGTCATCCGCAAACGCCGTGAAGCCATCTTGTGCAAGGCGCGTCACGAGGTCCTTGAGGAACGCCGTCTGCGTTGAGGCATGGCGTTCGCTCTGGATGATCACGACACGGCTGCCGGCGGCGGCCCGCGCGATCATCTCGATTGGTTCGACCCATTGGCGCGGACAGGCATGGACCAGTTGAGGCGCGGGGTCAGGGTCCACGAGATCATCGCGGCCCATCGCGCGCAGGACATCGGCGAGCTGGGTGGCCGCCGTGGGGCTGCCGCCCGCAAGATAAAGATCGGCCTGGCCAAAGAAGAAGGCGCGCGCGTCGCCGGCAAGGTCAGCCTCCGGCGCCGCGGCGAGCATAGGGCCCGAGGCGGCGACGACTTCGGT
>JBGTKE010000367.1:0-18640 GCA_041744775.1 Hyphomonas sp.
CTCGCGGTATAGGGTATCTTGGAAACTATCGACTTCCGGGCAGATTCAGCGCGGAATCTCGCCCTTCAGGTCTTTCATGACGCCGGAGAAATCGAGCCCGTCTTGGCCGCGTTCGGACAGGTCCTGATAGATGCTTTCGGCGTGGGTTCCGAGACGGATTTCGGCGCCTGCGGCGCGGGCGGCGTCCGCAGCGAGGTGGAGGTCCTTGAGCATCATGGCGACCGCAAAGCCCGGCTTGTAGTCACGGTTGGCAGGGGACGCCGGCACCGGACCGGGCGCCGGGCAATAGCTGGTCATCGACCAGCACTGGCCCGAGGAGACCGACGAGATCTTGAAAAAGGTTTCCGCGTCCAGGCCGAGCTTTTCGGCAAGGTTGAAGGCTTCGCAGGTGCCGATCATCGAGATACCGAGCAGCATGTTGTTGGCGATCTTGGCGGCCTGCCCGTTTCCTGCTCCGCCGGCGTGGAAGATGTTCTTGCCCATGCCTTTGAGGATCGCCTCGGCTTTGGCGAACGCGTCCGCCGTGCCGCCCACCATGAAGGTCAGCGTGCCGGCATCGGCGGCGGCGGTGCCGCCCGACACGGGGGCGTCGACCATGACCAGCCCGGCCGCTTCGGCTTTGGCGTGCGCTTCGCGCGCATCGGTGACGGCGATGGTCGAACAGTCGATAAGGAGTGTGCCTTTCGGTGCATGGGACGAGACACAATCCGGGCCGAAATAGACGCCGAGGACATGCTTGCCGGCGGGGAGCATGGAGACGACGACGTCGGCGTCTTTCACGGCATCTGCCACGGAGGACGCGGCGCGCGCGCCCTTGGCGGCGACGGCTTTCACCGCCGCTGTGTTGAGATCAAACGCGGCGACGGTGTGGCCGACTTTCACGAGGTTGGCGCACATGCCGCCGCCCATGTTGCCAAGGCCGATGAAGGCGATTTTGGTCATGTCACTTGTCCTCGAATTTCGCGGGGCGTTTTTCGCTGAAGGCGGCCATGCCTTCCTTCTGGTCGGCGGTGCCGAACAGGCCCTGGAACAGACGGCGTTCGAACTTCACGCCTTCCGTGGTCGGAAGTTCCAGCGCGCGGGCGACCATTTCCTTGGCAGCCATCAGCGACGGAACGGAATAAGCAGCAATTTCGTTTGCGGCGGCGAGCGCGACCTCCATCAGCGTGTCGTGCGGCACAACGCGGGAGACGAGGCCGATCCGGTCGGCCTCGGCGGCATCGATCATCCGGCCAGTGAGGACGAGGTCCATCGCCTTGGCCTTGCCGACGGCCTTGGTGAGGCGGACGGAGCCGCCCATGCCGGGCGTGACGCCGAGCTTGATTTCGGGCTGGCCGAATTTTGCCTTGTCGGAGGCGATGATCAGGTCGCACATCATCGCGAGTTCGCAGCCGCCGCCGAGGGCGAACCCGTTGACCGCCGCGATGACCGGCTTGCGGCTGGCGGCGAACCGGTCCCAGCCGGCGAAATAATCCTCGACATACATGTCGGAGAAGGATTGCGGTTGCATCTCCTTGATGTCGGCGCCCGCGGCGAAGGCCCGGCCGGCACCCGTCAGTACACTGACGGCGAAACCCGGGTCGCGGTCGATGGCAGCGAAGCAGTCGACGATTTCGGCCATGATCCCGGCGTTGAGGGCATTGAGGCTGTCAGGGCGATTGAGCGTCACGACCGCAACGCGGTCCTTCTGTTCGAAGGTGATGGTCTTGTATTTGGTCATCTCAAATTGCCCAATCAAAGGTTATGGCAGCGTGTCTGCGCGAAGGTTAAACATGTCGCGCAGCCGGAGCCAGCGCCTGAGAGGCAATTACATTGGCCCCGGGGGTGGTCCGGGCGGCGGCGGGAAGGCGAGGCCATCTGTTCCGGCGACGATGGTGCCGGCTGTCACGGCCTCGTAGATTGCCGCTCCCACGGACGAGAAGCCGATCACGCGCGCCAGCAGCGTGACCGAAACGAGCACGCCGATACCCCAGAGCCAGGCCGGGTGTACCCGGCCGTGCACGCGCCAGTCCCGCAGCATGCCGATGACCGGAACAATCAGCGCGAGCCCTCCCGCGATCTCGAAAGCGTAAGGCGTCAGGAAAGGCATCGGGATCAGGCGGCCGAAGCCCGGGCCCATGAGCATCACGAATGCGCCGATCTGAAGCCGGGCATGCCAATCCGTTTGCTTGCGCAGGGCAATCGCGGCGCCGAGAAGACCCGCGAATCCCAGAAGCGTCATGGGGTTTGCGATTAGAAAATGCTGCGGCTGGAAGAAGAAAGGCGTGCGCCCCGTCTGCGTGGCCGCTACGGTCACGAGCGTGCCAAAGACCATCATGGCGATCACCCAGATCACCGCGAGCTTTCCGAGCTGGCGGTGCAGGGCAATGTTGCCGCCGGTGGCCAGCCAGGACTGCGCCAGCACGATGCCGATCCAGCCCATGAAGACGACCGCGTGAAGGTGGACGATCAGCGGCGCGTTGAAGCTGGACCGGCCGAGGGCGAGCTGGACGACGAAGCCCGACACCAGCACGAAGGCCATGGCGGTGAAACAGGCCCGGAAAAACTGCCGGTCGGTGGCAGCTGGATTAGCAATAGTGGTGACGGTGGTCATGAAATCCTCCCCAATTTCGATACCTGAAGCTGACCGAAATACCTGACCTCTGAATTCCGGACAAGCCACCACCCGGACGACTTACCCCATCGTCGGAATGACAAAAGCCTGATCGCCGACATCGCCGTCGGGCCAGCGCTGGGTGACGGTCTTGATCTTGGTCCAGAACTTGATGCCTTCGGGCCCGTGCTGGTTGGTGTCGCCGAAGGCGGAGCGCTTCCAGCCCCCAAACGTGTGATAGGCGACCGGCACCGGGATCGGCACGTTGATGCCGACCATGCCCACGTTCACCTGCGCCGCGAACTCGCGGGCGGCCCGGCCGTTGGAGGTAAAGATCGCGCAGCCGTTTCCATACTGATGATCGGAGGCGTAACCGGCGGCCTCTTCCAGCGTTTCGGCACGGACCACCTGCAGGACGGGCCCGAAGATCTCCTCGTGGTAGGATTTCATGCCCGGCTTCACATGGTCGAACAGGGTCGGGCCGATGAAGAAGCCCTTCTCGTGGCCCTGCAACGTATGGCCGCGGCCATCGAGGACGAGCTTGGCGCCCTCGTCGATGCCCATCTGGATGTAGCTCTCGATCTTCGCCTTGTGCACCGCAGAGACGACGGGGCCATAGTGCGCGTCGTTGTCAGTGGAGATGCCGATTTTCAGCTTCTGCGCTTCCGCGGTCATGCGCTCGACGAACTCGTCGGCGGTCTTCTTGCCGACGGGGACGGCGACGGGGAGCGCCATGCAGCGCTCGCCGGCCGAGCCGTAGGCCGCGCCGACGATGTCCTTAACGGCCTGTTCCATGTTGGCATCCGGCAGGATGATGCCGTGGTTCTTGGCGCCGCCCATTGCCTGCACGCGTTTGCCGTGGGCGGTGCCGGTCGAATAGACATATTGTGCAATGTCGGACGATCCGACGAAGCTGACGGCCTTGATGTCCGGATGCGTGAGGATCGCATCGACCGCCACCTTGTCGCCGTTGACGACATTCAGCACGCCGGCGGGCGCGCCCGCCTCAAGCATCAGCTCGGCGAGGCGCATCGGGACGGAGGGGTCCTTCTCCGAGGGCTTCAGAATGAAGGTGTTGCCGCAGGCGATGGCGACGGCCGCCATCCAGCACGGGATCATGGCGGGGAAGTTGAACGGCGTGATGCCGGCGCAGACGCCGAGCGCCTGGCGCATCGAATAGACGTCAATGCCGGGGCCGGCGCCTTCGGTATATTCGCCCTTCAGGAGGTGGGGCACGCCGCAGGCAAATTCGACCACGTCGAGACCGCGCTGGATGTCGCCCTTCGAGTCCGCGATCACCTTGCCGTGTTCGGAGGAGAGCAGATGCGCGAGATCGTTGAGGTTGGCTTCAACGAGGCGTTTGAACTCGAACATCACGCGCGCCCGGCGCTGCGGATTGGTGCTCGCCCAGGCCGGCAGCGCGGCTTTCGCGGCGTCAATGGCTGCGCCCAGCTCGGCTGCCGTGGCGAGCGAGACACGGGCCTGAACCTCGCCGGTGTTGGGGTTGTAGATGTCGCCAAAGCGGCCGGATTTACCGGCGACGGCCTTGCCGCCGATGAAATGATGCACTTCGCGCATGGCGAGTCTCCCTGATTTATATCTGGCGCTCAGTCTATTGCCTGCGTTTTACATTCACCATGGAGAATTTTGCAGGTTGTACCTGCGGATTTTCCTGCCGGACCTGACCCGCGCTCAAGCCGGGAAGTTCCGAGGGGTAGAGCGCAAGAATAGGGCTTGCTTGCCTTTGCGTTATATCCGGGATCAATGGGTTGAGACGGCGAACGGAACGCGCAAGACTGCGTCCGCTGGCAAACCGTCAGGGAGGAACAAACCGGCGTTTTCCCATGCCGGCTCACAGCGATGGACGGCGATAGGCAACTCCTGACCGAAAACACGCTGACTGTGCGGCAACGCGCCGCCGCATTCCTCAAGTCGCCGCGCACACGGCAACGGTTCGCCATTGTCGCAGCCCTGCTCTTCATCCTGCTGGCGGTGCGTTTCGTGATGGACCGCGCCGCGTATGTCTCGACTGCCGATGCGCGCATCGCGGCGGACATGATCGCCGTGTCCACGGACATCTCCGGCCGCATCACCAGCGTCGCGGTCAGTGAGGGCGACCGGGTTGCGGCGGGTGATGTGCTCTACACGATTGATGACCGCGAGGCGGTCTTCATGCTGGCCCAGCTGAACGCCGAGGCAAACCGCCTGCGCGCCGAAATTGCGCGTGAGGAAGCCCGCGCCGGAATTGCGACCTCGAAGGCCGGAAGCCAGGTCGCCGCACGGCAGGCCGGCACGCGGTCGGCCTCGGCAACGGTCGAGGCGGCGCGCTCCAACCTCGAGAATGCCCAGCAGGAACACGACCGGACGAAAAACCTGTTCGAACAGGGACGAATTCCCAAAAGCACTTATGACCAGGCGAAGAACGCGCTCGACACCGCCGCGCAGGCCCTGCTGCGCGCTCAGGCCGAACGCGAAACGGCCGCCGCCGACCAGCGCACTGCCAGCATCACCGGCGAGGAAGTGCGCCTGATCGACTTCGACCTCTCGGTGCTGCACGCTGAACTCGAGCGGGCCGAGGCACGCGTCGAGGCCCAGAAAGTTGTGCTCGACCAGCACACCATCCGCGCGCCGGTCGCCGGTTTGATTGATGAGCTCTTCTATGATGCCGGTGAACACTCTCTGCACGGCTTCAGGATGGCGCTGATGCACGATCCCGACTCGGTCTGGGTATCGGCCAACATCAAGGAAACGGATATCCGTAACGTGCATCCGGGTGCACAGGTGACGGTAAAGGCGGACAGCCACCGTTCCAGCCCAATCGAAGGACGCGTGACCCGGATTCGGGAGGCGACCCTCTCCGAAGCGGCCATGATGCCGAACCCGAACGCCAGCGGCGTGTTCACCAAGATCACCCAGCGCATCAAGATCCGCATCGATCTTGAGCCAACCGATGTCCACCTCCGCGCCGGCACGATGGTGACGATCCGGATCCGGAAGTCGGATCCGGCACCGGCCGCAACTTGACCGTCGCGCCTGGCCAGGCGCTACCAACCAGCCCGGGCGGCCCCCGCCTGCCTGCGGAAATTCCTTCCACCGCCGGCGCCGCGATCCGGTCCCGCTTTGCCCAGTTCGGCGCGAACTATCGATGGTTCCTCCTGCTCACCATGCTGATGGGGTCGATGGCGACGATGCTCGCCGCGACCACGATCAATGTGGCCTTGCCCGCCATGATCGGCGCCTTCGGCCTTGGCCAGGACCAGGCGCAGTGGATGTCGACCGCATTCCTCGCGTCGTCCACTTTGGCGATGCTGGCGAATGCCTGGGCCATGGCAACCTACGGCCCGCGCGCGACCTACATCTTCGGCATGACCACGTTCATCGCGGGCTCGCTGCTCGGCGTCGTCGCCGGGACGCTGGAACTCCTGATCATTGCCCGCGCCATGCAGGGCGTCTCGGCCGGCCTGTTGCAGCCGATGTCGATGTTCCTGATCTTCCAGACTTTCCCGGACCGCCAGCGCGGGACGGCCATGGGCCTGTTTTCGATCGGCGTGGTCCTCGCACCGGCCTTCGGCCCGGCGCTTGGCGGGGTCGCGGTCGACCTCGCGAGCTGGCGGCTGGTGTTTGTCGCCACGCTGCCGCTTGCCATTCTTGCACTCTGCTTCGCGCCGGTCCTGATGCCGGACGGAGAGCGGCAACGTCATGAAAAAAAGCCGCCGATGGACTGGCAGGGTCTGTCACTTCTCGCGGTCGCGCTGGTCGGTCTGCTTTCGGCTTTCGCGGGCGGGAACCGTGACGGCTGGGACTCCGACAGAACCTGGATCAAGTTGACAGTCGCCGTGGTCGCGGCCGTTGCCTTTTTCTTCTGGGAACGTCGCCATCCCTTTCCGGCGCTCAATCCGGCGATCTTTGCCCATCGCCAGTTCTGGTCGGCCGGCCTCATCATCATTGCCACCGGCACGGCCATTTATGGCTCGACTTATCTCATCCCGCTGTTCGTCCAGATGGTGCAGGGCTATTCGCCGACCGCTGCCGGTGTCATGATGATTCCCGCCGGGATCGCGATGGTCATCGGCTTCCCGGTTGCCGGCCGCCTGACCGACCGGATGGACCCGCGCTGGCTGCTCACGTTCGGCATTCTCTGTTTCGCGATCTCAGGATTCCTGCTGGCAGGCGTCACGGTGCTTACACCCTATTGGGTGCTCGTCAGCTGGATCATGCTCAGCCGGGTCGGCATCGCCTTCTGCAATCCGCCTGCGCACACCACTGCGGTCCGGGCAGTGCCGCTGCACCTGCTGGCGGCAGCGACCGGCGGCGTGTCGTTCCTGATGCAGATCGGCGGCGCGTTTGGGGTCAACCTGCTGGCCGTGCTCCTGCAGCGCCGAACGCTTTTCCACGGCGAACATCTTGCTTCGGAGATGACCGAAGCCAATCCTCAGTTCCTGTATCAGCACGCGATGCAGGCCAAGGCCTTCGAAGCAAGCGGCCTGCCGCCGCTTACGGCTTTTACCCACTCATTCGAAGTCATCGGCCACCAGATTGCCATGGAGGCGACCGTGCTGGCGTTCCGGGATTGCTTCTTCGTGATCGCCGTCTGGTTCGTCATCGTCCTCTCCACTGTCATGTTGATGCCGAAACCGAACCTTCAGCGGGCGACGCCCAGATGACCTCGGAGCAGCGTTGTTGGAACCCTGGCCGGGCATGGCCGTTGTGAAGCAAAGCTTCACTTGCGAAGTCCGGAGCCTTGATGAAAAAGATCGTTGCGTTTGTGAACCTCGCGTCCGGTTCGGTCCCGCGCGGCGGGGATGAGGCGCTGGGGCGCGTCATTTCTGAACTCGGATATGAAGCGGATATCATCGCGTTCGAGAAAGGCGATGTGAAGATCGCGCTTCAACACGCCATTGATCAGTCTCCGGACTACCTGATAGCCTGGGGCGGCGACGGAAGCATCAATTGTGCGCTCCGTCTGGCCGGCGCGGATGGGCCTGCCGTGCTGGCGTTACCCGGCGGCACGATGAACCTGCTGCATCAGCGCCTGCATCATGACCGCACGGAATGGGAGGACATCCTCGTCTCGGCGCTGGCCGAGCCGGAAGTTGCCTCCTGGGCCGCCGGCGAAGTCGAAGGCCAGCGTTTCTATGTTGCCGCAATGGTCGGCCGCTTGACATGCCTCAGCGAAAGCCGCGAACTGTTTCGCAAGGGCGCCTTCCTCGACGCCATCAGCGCGGCAGCAAAAAACGAGGTGTTCGACATGGAAAGCCGGCTTCAACTCCGGTCTCACGCAGGCGCCTGCATCGTCAGCACGGAGGCGACGGCCGGTGCGATTGTTCTTGCGGGCGAGAGGCGCCCGCGATTCGAAGTGGCCGCCATCGATCCCGCCTCGCAGCTGGATCTCGTGAGTGTCGGTTTTCAATCCCTTCTCAGCGGATGGCGCGACGCCGAGGACGTGTCCGTCGAGACGGCCAATGCCGTCACGGTCGAAGACATCCACGGCGATGTCATTCCGGCCACGATTGACGGCGAACCCTGCGAGCTCGCGCCGGTTGCCGAGTTCCGTGTGATCCCCAAGGCGGCGCGCGTGCTGCGCGCCCAGCCGGTCTCATGAGACTGATTCACGTCTCCGACATACACGTAGGCGCCACGAGCGAAGCCATTCTCGACGCGGCCCACGAGACGATCGCGGCTCAATCGGGCTCTGCACTTGTCGTCAGCGGCGATCTGACCCAGCGCGGATCGCGCGCAGAATTCCGCCGTGCGCGGGAATGGGTTGACGACATCAAGCTGCCGACCATTGCGGTACCCGGCAACCATGATACGCCGCTGCTGCACCCGGGGCACAGGGTGTTCAGGCCATTCGAGCGGTATGCGGACTATTTCGGCGATCTCACACGACCCCTGCGCACCCGCCTCACCCGTCTGTTGCCGCTGAACACAGCACGCGGCTGGCAATCGCGGGCAAACTGGGCCGAAGGCTCGGTCGCCCTCGACCAGCTCGACGAGATGATATCGGAGGCGGACGACGCAGACGCGATCTCCATCATGGTCTGCCACCATCCCTTCACGCCGTTCTCGGGCGCCGGATTGCGCACGCGGACGCGCCGCGGCGAAGTCGCCAGCGCGCGTCTGGCCGAGAGTCCGGTGCGTCTGTTGATGACCGGGCATGTGCACACGCCCCACATGGAACGCATCCAGGCGGCGGGGGGCGAGTATATTGCCTTGTCGGCCGGAACCCTTTCGCTGCGTCTGCGGTCGTCTCCGCCCGGGTTCAACATCGTGGATGTCGATGAACACGGCATGACCGTGTCGCCCTTCGTCTTCGATCACGACGCCTTCGCGCCGCTGCCCACCCAGCGCCTGGACTGGACCGGCGCGTCTTCGGACGCGACCTAGAGGCACGGCCGATCCCGGCCACTTGCCCGGACTCCTCAAACCGGTACATGCTACCTTCAGGGAGGACGACCGAATGAAACTGACACGGCGTCACCTGTTTATCGGCGCGGCCGGAATGGGCCTCGCCGCGGGAGCGGTTGCGGTCCGGAAATTCAGCTGGGACGGCAAGTCGTTCACCCGCGAGGGCTATGTCGAAGGCGCGCCGCAGGCGCCGGCCGGCGAAGCGAGCTGGATGAACTGGTCCGGCACCGAGCGCGCCACGCCGCGACAGATCGCTTTCCCTGAAAGTGTCGAATCGCTCGCCGACACGATCGCCAATGCCAAGGGCCGCGTGCGTCCCGTCGGCAGCGGACACTCCTTTACCGGACTGGCAACGACCGAGGACACGCTCCTGATGGTCAACGCGCTCTCCGGCCTGACCGGCTACAATGCGGCCACGGGGGAGGCGCGTTTCGGCGCTGGCACCCCGCTCTTCCAGGTCAGCGAAGAACTGGCCGCACACGGACGCGCCTTCGACAATCAGCCGGACATCGACTCGCAGACGCTGGCCGGGGCGTTCGCCACCGCGACGCACGGAACCGGCAATGACTTGCCAGCGCTGCACGATAACATCACCGCCTTCCAGATGGTCACGGCCGATGGCAGCGTTCGGGAGGTCACCCGCGCCTCGGATCCCGATCTCTTCGAAGCCGGCAAGGTCTCCCTCGGCGCGCTCGGCGTGATGACGGCGTTCACGTTGCGCAGCGTGCCCGCCTACCGACTGAAGCGGACGGTCACGGTGGAGGACTCGAAGGATTTCCTCAGCCGCCTCGACCAGACCGCCGCAGCGCACCGCAATTTCGAGTTCTACTATTTTCCCCATACCGGCCTCGTCGCCAGCATCGTGCACGACCTCACCGATGAACCGGCTACGGACGATATCGGCGGAGATGATGACGAGTTCCTTCTGGGCCTGAAAACCCTGCGCGACGAGCTCGGCTGGGCGCCCTGGCTGCGGCGGGCGATTGCGAGATCGGAATTTCCGAGGGGCATCGTCGAAGAACGCGTGAACGAGTCGCGCGTCCTGTTGTCCACCGTCCGGCCAACGCGTTTCATCGAGATGGAATACCACCTGCCCCGCGCCCGAGGCCCGGAAATGGTCAAACGCGTGATGCGCAAGCTTGATCAGCGCGGCGAGATTTTCTTCCCGATGGAGTATCGCCATATCGCCCCGGATACGGCCTGGCTGAGCCCCTTCCACGCAGGCCCACGCGCCTCCATCGCGATCCATGCAGCCGCCGATGAAGGTTACGACTATTTCTTCTCGGACTTCGAACCGATGTACCGCGAAGCGGGCGGGCGGCCGCATTGGGGCAAGTTGCATTCCCTCGGCCGGGGCGAACTGACGGAGCTTTACCCGGATTACGAACGCTTTCTTGCCCTGCGCGCGGATCTCGATCCGGCCGGAAAATTCCTGAACGCGCATCTGGCGAAATTGTTCGGAGTGAACTTTGATGCCTAAGATAACTCGCCGCCATCTGATGATCGGCGGCGCAGGCCTGGCGGGAGCGGTAATTCTGATGAGCAAACCGGGCGACGAAAGCGGACCGCGCGACCCCTACTTCCTTGGCTTGCAGGCCGCCCTGACTGAAGAAGGCATCGCCTCGCCGACACTGGTGATCGACAGGGCGCGCCTCGATGCCAATATCGACACGCTGATGGGCCACCTGCCGGCCGGAATGGCTTACCGGATCGTCGCGAAGTCCCTGCCCTCGCTGGACCTGATCGCCCACATCCGGAAGCGCTCGGGCTCGGACCGGCTGATGACCTTCAACCAACCCATGCTCACGGCCCTCACGCAGGCCATGCCGGACGCCGACCAACTGCTCGGCAAGCCGCTGCCCGTCGCCGCCGCGCGCAATTATTTCAACGCGCTCGCGCCGGAAGACGTTGCGGCCGCCGCGAACATCCAGTGGCTGATCGACACACCCGAACGCCTTCGTCAGTATCAGGAACTTGCGCGCGCCGCCGGGCAGACGTTGCGCATCAACCTCGAACTCGATGTCGGCCTCCACCGAGGCGGCCTCGAAGCCGGCGACACCCTGAAATCCATGCTGGAGACGCTGAGAGATGCGCCCGAGTTTACGTTCGCGGGGTTCATGGGCTACGAACCCCACCTCGCCGCGCTGCCCGAAGCGCTCGGCTGGCGGGAGCGCGCCAAATCCGGGGCGTGGAGGCGCTATGGCGAGGCGCTCACGCAGGCGGGTGACGTCTTTGGCGCTGAGGCTGTGATGGAGCTTGTGCGCAACGCGGCGGGCAGCCCGACATACCGGTATTATCAGTCCACGGAGATCGCCAACGAAATCTCAGCCGGCTCTTGCCTCGTCAAGCCAACGCATTTCGACACACCGCTCCTTGAACCGCACCTGCCAGCCAGCTTCATCGCAACGCCGGTCATCAAGGCTATGCCGCAAACACGACTGCCCGGCCTCGAGTTCGCGGCGGATGGCCAGCGCGCCTGGGACCCCAACACCTCGCGCACCGTCTTCATCTATGGCGGCAACTGGCTAGCCGATCCCGTCGATCCGCCAGGTCTCTCCTATAACAAGACGTTCGGGCGCTCCTCGAACCAGGAAATGCTCACCGGCGGACATAACCTCGCGATAGAACCCGATGAGTTCGTCTTCTTCCGTCCTCACCAGAGCGAAGCGGTGTTCCTGCAGTTCGGCGACATCGCCGTTTTCGAAGACGGCCGCATAACCAAACGTTGGAAAGTTTTCGAAGCGTCGGCCTGAATGGGTCTCACCCGGTTGCGGAACGTTCGGACCTGCCAGGCGTTTTTGTCAGAGCAGGCAGCGAGTCCCCCGGAAGGAGACCATTCATGAGCAAAGCAGACAAAACCGACAAAACCGCCGCACAGGTCGCGCCAGCTCGGCGCGCCATGGATCTCAAATCCGCCGCGCCGCCCCCTGAGCATCCCCTCCCCGAGCCGTCCCCGGATGCCAGCATGACCTCGACGCCGCGGGAAGGCCAGGCCCCGTCGGGCGCCCTTGATGCCGAAGGTCACCGCCCCGTGCTTGAGCGTTCGCGCAAGGTACGCTAGCCGGCAGCCGCCGACCCTTTACCAAACAGGAGATCGCCATGATCGTTCAGGTCAATACCGGCAACACCATCGATGGCAGCGCTGCGATGACAGAAAGTCTGGAAGCCCTTGCCCGAGACCGCCTGTCCCGCTTCGAGGACAAGCTCACGCGCATCGAAATCCATGTCACCGACGAGAACGGCCCTCGCCAGACCGGCGACGACAAGCAATGCTTGATCGAGGCACGCCCGACAGGCCTGGATCCGGTGAAAGTCACAGACAATGCCGGCAGCATCCATCAGGCGACCGCCGGCGCGCTCGGGAAAATGGTGAGCGCGCTCGATCGCACCTATGGCAAGCGGACCAGCCGCAAGGGTCACTGAAGGCATTCTGACGCGCGCTGGCCGGCGAGCTTGCTCCCGCGCGGCAGCACCTCGACTTGTGCAACACGGGCGCCTAGGTTCCGCATCCGGGACAATAGGGGGCTTGCCAGGCACGGGGATGAGCGACGCAGCGAAGACGTACCGCGCCTTCATCAGCTATTCCCAGCAAGACAAGCTCTGGGGAAAGCGCCTTCATGGATGGCTGGAAAGCTACCGCATCCCCGCAGGCACGACCGCTGCCATCGCCCCCGGCGAACGCCTGGGACGGTTTTTTCGTGACGACGAGGAAATGGCGGCCGCGTCCAGCATCGCCAGCATCGTCGAGAGATCGATCGACGAGTCCGAAAGCATGATCGTCATCTGCTCGCCGAGATCGGCGAAGTCACACTGGGTGGCTGCGGAAATCGACCGCTTCCGGCGGCGCGGCCGGGACGGAAAGGTCTTTGCGTTCATCATCGACGGCGTTCCGAATTCCGGTGATCCGGATACAGAGTGCTTTCCGCCCGGCTTGCGCCGGGCGAGCAATCCGGACAACCCGAATGACCTGCCCATCGAGCCGCTCGGTCTCGACATAAGGAAGGATGGCCGCGACCGCGCCACCGCGCGCCTCGCCGCAGGCCTGTTGGACATCGACTTCGATGACCTCTGGCAACGCGACCGCCGCCGCGACGAAGCCCGCTTGCGGCGACTGATCCTTGGGCTGACGGTCCTGAGCGCGGTATTCGCCCTGCTCGCGGCAACCGCAGTCTTCATGGGTTTGCAGGCCCGCAAGAATGAACGCATCGCCCACGACAATCTCGCCGCCTTCTTTGCCGAGCGCGCCTGGCAGAACCTCGACAGCGACAACACCTTGACCGCCGCGCGCTATGCCCTCGCCGGCATGCAGCTGTCGGAGAAGAATGCACGCAGCTATCATGGCGTGCTGGGCGCCGTGATGTTCCGATCCGGCGAATCCCTGCCACCCCTGTTCCACGACGGTCCGATCTACAGCGCCGTTTTTGCGCCGGATGGGCGCACCCTCGTCACCACCAGCCAGGACGCAAGCGCGAAGCTCTGGAGCGCGAAAACCGGAACGCTGATCGCGACGCTGGAGGGACATGCCGACCGCGTCGGATCGGCGGCCTTCTCGCCGGACGGCGCCCGGCTCGCCACCGCCAGCAATGACGGCACGGCCATCATCTGGGACCTCTCAAGTTTTCAGATCATCGCGCGCCTGACCGGACACGAGAAGGCGCTCCAGACGATCCAGTTTGCGCCGGACGCAAGCGCGGTCCTGACCGCCAGCCGCGACGGCACGGCCCGCCTCTGGGACGCCGCCATAGGCGTCCAGCTCCAGCAACTCGGCGGGCCCGGCGATCCGGTATGGACCGCGGTGTTCTCCCGTGACGGTCAGACAATCCTCACTTCCCACGACGATGGCACGGCGCGGATCTGGCGCGCCGAGGACGGCGAGCTCGTCCGCACACTGACGGGTCACACCGGGCCGGTCTACGGCGCCGCTTTCTCGCCGGACGCCAGACGGATCGTCACTGCCAGCTATGACAATACCGCGCGGATCTGGAACAGTGCCAACGGCCGGCTGATCGCGACACTGGAGGGCCATTCCGACACCGTCCTGAGCGCGGTCTTCTCCCCCGACGGCCGCACGATCGCGACCGCCAGCGGCGACGCCACCGCGCGCCTGTGGGACGCGCGTTCCGGCAAAGTGAGAGCCGTCCTCGCGGGTCACAAACGCTCGGTGCCCGTCGCGAAATTCTCCGCCGACGGACGATGGCTTCTCACCCTCAGCAATGACACGACGTCCAAGGTCTGGAACGCCGAAACCGGCGAGCTCTCCCGGACGCTTCTGGGTCATGCCGAGCGCATCCGCGCCGGCGCGTTCTCCCCGGACGGCGAGCAAATCCTGACCGCAAGCGACGATGGCACCGCGAAGATCTGGGATGTGCGCGGCCGGCTGCTGTCGAGCCTGACGGTCGGCGCAGATGCCGTCGCCTTCGCCGAGTTGTCGCGCGACGGGGTCTTCCTCGTCACCGCCGTCGAGGACGGAACCGTCCAGGTCTGGGATGCCGCCACCGCCGAGCGTCTTGCGATGCTGACCGAGCACGATAGCACGGTGTACGGCGTCGCCTTCTCGCCGGATGGCCAGCATGTCGTGACCGCCGGACAGGATACCACCAGCAAGGTCTGGGACTGGCGCAGCGGCGACGTGACCGCGACCCTGACCGGCCATGCGGGCCCGGTCAACAGCGCTTCCTATTCGAGGCAGGGCGACCGGATCATCACGGCGAGCGACGATACGACGGCGAAAATCTGGGACGCCGGCACTGGCGCCCTGTTGCTGACGCTCTCCGTAGGCGGAGGAAGCGTGCGGGGCGCGGAGTTCTCCCCGGATGGCAACCGGATCGTGACCGCCGGCCAGGACCGGATCGCGCGGATATGGGATGCGCAGGACGGCTCACTCCTTGGCGCGCTCGAAGGTCATTCCGGCGGTCTCGGCGCCGCAGCCTTTTCGCCCGATGGTCGCCGCATCGTGACCGGCAGCGATGATGGCACCGCGAGGGTGTGGGATGCCGATCGTCACGCCGTGCTCGCCACGCTGACCGCCCTGAAGGGCAAGGTCTCCGGCGTGCAGTTCTCGCCGGACGGCTCGCGGATTGCGACGGCAAACCTCGACCAGACGGCCAATATCTGGGACGCGGCCGATGGCCGCCTCCTCACCACATTGCCCGGCTATGGCGCCGATGTGCGCAGCGCGACGTTCTCGGCTGACGGCGACCGGATCGTGTCCGCCAGCAGCGACGGGACGATAAGGATCTGGGACGTCAGACGTCAGACGCAGCCCTGGAGCGGTCTTGCCGCCGATGCGTGCACACGCCTGCTCAGCGCATCAAACCGCCGGTTCACGCTGCTCGAAATCGAAACTGACCAGTTGCTCGGATCCGAATGGCCCGATGCGTCGCGCGACGTCTGTGCCGGCTTCGCTCCGGCTTCGGCAGACTGACGGCCCGAAAGACCTAGGAGTCGGGAGTCGTGCCCGGCCTGGTCGACCCGCCGGGATTGCTTTCATCCGTCGAACCCGGAACCACAAGCACTTCGCCGCCTGCGGCCGGTTGCGCTTCGACGGTTTCTTCGGCTGTTGCTTCATCCGTCTCTTCGGTGGGCGCTTCCGCCTCGTCCAATACGCCGGACGCGTCATCCTCGAACACTTCTTCTGTGTCCTCGGCGGCTTCCACTTCGACGGCCTCCTCGCCCTGCGCGAATGCCGGGCCGGAGACGCCCGCCCCCAGAGCCACGGCCAGGAAGGCGGTGGCCGAGAGAAGTGTTCTGTTTACCTGTCGCATCTAAGTCCCTTTCACGAAGCAACCTTGAACTGGAGATACACCGGAAGCCGGTGCCTGAACATGCAATATTGCCAGCGCATTCCTGCGCCGGGCACTTAACCCGCGTCGTCCTCGAAGCCACGCATCCCGTATTTCAGCCGCGCATCGATCATTTCATAGCAGAGCGTGATAATGAAATGATCGTCATCGGGGTTCGCACTGCGCACCGTGTCGAAGTAAAACGTATCGGACTTGGCTTTGCCCTCGCAGCTCATCGCCTGAATGGTCGTGCGGTGGGTCAGGTAGAAGTCGGCCTCGATGTCATCCTTGAGATCTTCCACCACGCCGCTGTCGCGCAGGAAGGCGAGCGCATCGTCCATACCGCCGGTGGGCGGCCCATAGACGATGTCGATCGACCGGCCGAACTGGCCGCTATAGTCCCGGAACACGTCGTCGATCTCGCGTTCCAGCTCCTGAAACATCTCGGTGCAACCACTGTCCGTTCCGACCACCTCGGAAAATTCCGCGAAGGCCTGCGGATTGCTGCCATACAGCAGACAGATGATGTCAAGCGCGCGCGCTTCCGGCGGCGCGTGCGGTTCATTGCGGATCACGCTGCTGTCGACCTGCAGCCAACCGCCGGCCGCACTGATGATCTCGTCGACACCGTCAGGATCGTCCGCATCCGGCTGGAGCAGGATCATCGCGAACTTGTCGGCATAATCCTCCCGGTCGGCTTTCGACCAGTCCGGATGGGTATTCAGGTTCGCGATCTGCCCCATCAGCATGTGGCCAGCTTCATGATAGGCCAGGAAGCGCACAAACCCCCGGACAAACGTCTCGGTGCCTTCATCGCGCTGCGATCCGCCCTGCGCGAAGCCGGAGAGCGGCGCGGTCACCAGCGCGAGCAACAGAGCCAGTAGCCGAGACCGAATCGAATGCATCCAGACCCCCCCTTTGTGGCGGCATACTAGACCCAATTCGGGAACTTATGAAGCCGCCTCAGCAGGCAGATCGCCGGCGGCGCACGGTACTTGCACGTACCAGGCGGCCAACCTGAGTATTTTCCGAGCCCGGCGGAACCTTTACCGCATGCGCGCGCTGTAACCGCATAGGCCGAGCTCCAACACTGGAGTGGTCTGGGAGAACTCACATGAAAAAGACACTTGCAGCAGCCCTCGTTGGCGCGCTCCTGTTCGCCGCCCCGGCTGCATTTGCCGAGCCCGCCCGCGACGAACTGATCCGCACCGAGGCACAGATCGCCGCGCTCAACACAGCGGATGCCTCCACGGCAGCCCCACAGAATTTCCAGGAAGCGCAGCTTCGCCTCAGCGAAGCGCGCGCTGCCGAAGCCCGGAAACAGTCCAAGGAGTCCATCTGGCGTTCGAGCGAAGCCTCGCTTCAGGCCGAAATCGTCCAGGAAAAAATCAAGCTTCACGCACTGGAGCGCACCGTTTCGGAAATCGAAACCGGCATCGCCACGCTCCGCCGCGAACTCAATTCGTAGAAAGCCCTCACCATGAAACACTCATTCAAGACAACAGCTGGCATGGCCGCACTCGCTTTGGCGCTCGGCGCCTGCTCATCCACGCCAGACCCCAGTCCCAGACTGCTGGCCGCCGAAGCGGCCCTGCAACAGGCTAAGGCTACCCCGGCAACCATGGAAACCGGGCGTTCGGCTATCCAGAAAGCCGACGCTGCGCTCGTCGAAGCCCGCGACTACTACATGCGCGGCAAGGACGATGAATACATCCACACGATCCGGATGGGCGAGGGCTATGTCGCGCTCGCTGAAGCGCGCGGACGCCAGCGCGAGGCGAATGTCCGGATTGAAGCGCTGAATACGGAACGTGCAGAAGTCGTCTCCCAGGCGCGCCTGCGCCAGGTTGTGACAGCCGAAGCCGCAACGGCCGCCGCCGAAGGCCGCGCGGATCGGTCGGAGACTGTTGCCGCTGGTGCAGTTGCAGACACCGCCGCCGCAAATGCTGCACGAGTTGCAGCTGAAGCCCGCGCGGCGGCTCTGGCCTCCGAACTGGCGGACTTCGAGCAGAAGAAAACGGACCTGGGCGTGACGCTCATCCTCCGCGATCTCCAGTTCGCCTCAGGTTCGGCTGTCCTGTCGACCGGCGCACAAGGCCGGCTCGCCCCGCTGGCGTCGTTCCTTTCGAAACAACCTGAGGCCCGCATCCAGATTGCCGGCCATACGGATTCGCAAGGCGCCGAGTCCTACAACCAGGACCTTTCGGCCCGCCGGGCCGCTTCGGTCGGTGCTTACCTGATGTCGACCGGCGTCGCTGCCAGCCGCATCAGCACCGTCGGCTTCGGCGAAAGCGTTCCGGTCTCCTCGAACGACACCGCCGCCGGCCGGGCCATCAACCGCCGGGTTGAAGTGACCATCCTCGACTAGGCCGCCCCCGGGCGTTCTGGCGATAACCGCCGATTGCAGCCAGCCTCGCCTTCAAAAGCGCAGGCTGGCTGCAAGCGTTTGATCGCCCGTCGGGGGCCCGCCGCGCGTGAGCGGATGATAAATTCTGATAGAAGAATGATAGACGATCGTCAAAGATTGATCGGCGATCGAGGGAGATTGTCATCCCGAAAGGGATGGCGCGAGTGACGCGCGTTAAAACAGACCCATAAACTCTATTGTTTCAACAACTTACGAAGCTGTCGATCGCCATTTGTAGTGCAAAAAGTCGGCAATTTGTAGTGCAAACTGTAGTGCACGTTCTCCTTGGTTCTTGAGTGTGACGCTGCCCATCAGCGCCTTGAAGTCTTCTAAAGTGATTTGTTTCTTGGGCACTGAACCGCACCGGTAACCCCGGAGGCGATATGTTTTGAGTTACGCAGCGTTAGCGAGTTCCTCCTTTGCTGCATAGTAGTTTGCTTCGGCTTCTGC
>JBGTKE010000368.1:0-2870 GCA_041744775.1 Hyphomonas sp.
CTCCATCACATCCGGCGACGGCCAGAGGCCGAGCGGCCGGCGACCGGCAAGCACGCCGATATCCTCGTCAAACACACCGGCCGCCGCCACTTCACTGCCGCCGACAAGGGCGCAGCCCCGGTCGATCACCATTGCGGCCAGCTGGCGCCCCATCCGGCCCGCCACGCCGGCAACGGCAACCTTCAGCGCGTCGTTGGACTTCGTCATTCCGGTGTTCCCCGCTCGCGGCGTTCTTTCAGCTCATCCGAGAAGGCGCTGGCGAACACACCCGCCGGCAGAGCCACAACCCCGATACCCGCAATCGCGATGATTGCCGAGAAAAAACGCCCGAGCGGCGTGATCGGGTAGACATCCCCGTAGCCCACCGTCGTCAGCGTCGCGACCGCCCACCAGATGGCGCGCGGAATGGAGGCGAACGCCTCCTGCTGGGCCCCGCCGACGCCCTCCACGAAGTAGAGCAGCACGGCGGAGATATAGACCAGCGTCAGCGCCACCGCGAGGCTGGTCAGGAGCTGCGAGGACGAGCGGCGCAGCGCCGCGCCCAGCGCATCAAAGGCCGGAATGAAGCGGGCGATCTTGACGAGCCGCGCGAGGCGCAGGACGCGCAGCGCCAGCAAGGCGCCGCCGCCGCCGACAATCATCAGGATCAGCTCCGGCAGGAAAGCCAGAAGGTCCGCAATCGGATAAAACCGGGTAACGTATTTCAGCCGCCCGCCGAAGCCGCTGTATTGCGGGTCGATGCCCGCCACCCAGAGCCGGGCAAGATATTCCGCCGCAAAGATGCTGACCACAGTGACATTGAACACCGTGAACAGGCGCGCCCAGGCGGGCTGCTCGCTGAGGGTCGGTTCGGTCTCGAGCGCGAGGAACAGGAAGGACAGCAGCACGAGGCCGACGATGAACAGGTTCATCCGCGAAATGCCCGACGCGCGCGCCTCCGGCACCAGTTGCCGATAGAGCCAAGCTTTCATCCCCGTCCCGCCCCTCGCCTGCGGCCATTACCCGCGCAATACGCCGCCCGTTCCTTTTGACACGGAAGCGATGACGCGGTCCATGATCGCCTGGATCTGGTCGTCCTTGAGCGCATCGCGCGGCTGTATCGTCACTTCGAACGCCACCGACTTGCTGCCTTCCGGTACGCCGGGCCCTTGGTAGACGTCGAACACGTCGACCTTCGAGATCAGCAGCTTCTCGGCGCCCTGCGCATGGCGCACGAGTTCGCCTGCCGCGACTCCGGCATCGACCACGAAGGCGAGATCGCGCCGGATCGGCGTCAGGTCAGCGCGCTCCAGCACGGGCTTGGTCTTGGTCGACCTGGCCTTCATCACCGGCAGCGCGTTGAGATTGAGCTCGAACGCATAGACCGGGCCGTCGACATCCAGCGCCTTCAGCACACCGGGATGCAGCGCGCCGAAATTGGCGACCGTCATCTTCGGGCCGAGTTTCAGGCTGGCCGACTGTCCAGGATGCCAGTGCGGCTGCGTCGCGGCGCCGACCTGGAACTTGTCCGGCACCTGGCCGAGCGCGGCGAGCAGCGCAAAGAGATCCGCCTTGGCGGCGAAGGCGTCATAGGGCTGCACGCCGCCTTGCCAGTGGCGCTGCGCCGCCGGCTGGACGAGGCCGGCAATGACCGTACGCTGATCTTTCGGGCCATCGCCCAGATAGACCGGACCGGCTTCGAAGAGGCGAATGCTCCGCTCGCCCCGGTTGGCGGCGCGCTGGGCCGCCTGCGCGAGGTTGGCGAGCGCAGTGGGGCGCATGTAGTTGAGTTCGCTCGCAACCGGATTGGCGACCGACAGCGCCTCGTCGATCTTGCCGAAGAGACCTGCGTGCTCTTTTGCCATGAAGCTCCAGGTCACCGCCTCGAGGAATCCGCGTGCCGCCATGGCCCGGCGCGCGATCGCGACCCGGGTCTGGCGCGCCGCAGCGACCCCCTGCTTCATGCCCTCCGCCATCGGCAGAGAGGTGGTCGGCAACTGGTCATAGCCGACAAGCCGCGCGATCTCCTCGACAATGTCCGCCGACCGATCAAGGTCGAACCGGTGCGAGGGCGGCATCAGGTACCAGGCATCGCCGGCATCCTCGATGTCGATCTCGAGCTCCTTGAGGATGCGCTTCATCTCGGCCGGCTTGACGACCAGTCCCGTCAGGCGCTCGACGTCGCCGTGATAGAAAGTGACCTTCTGGATCCGCGCCGGAATGGATCCGGCGATGCGCGCCTTGCTGGCCGCGCCGCCGCCATATTCGAGAATCAGCGCGAGCGCGAGGTTGAGCCCATCCACGCAGCTCTGCGGGTCCACGCCCCGCTCGAACCGGTAGCGCGCATCCGAATGGATGCCGGTCACGCGCCCCGTGCGCGCGGTGCGCAGCGGATCGAACCAGGCGCTTTCGATGAACACGTCGGTCGTCTCGGCGGAGACCGACGTCGACACACCGCCCATCACGCCGCCGAGGCCGATGACGCCCGAGCCGTCGGCGATCACGCACATGTCCTCCGTGACCGGATAGGTCTTGCCGTCCAGCGCGTCGAGGCTTTCGCCCTGTTTGCCGAGACGGGCGACCACGGCGCCGGAGAGTTTCGCGGCGTCATAGACATGCAGCGGCCGGGCGCGGTCGAGTGAGACAAAGTTCGTGATGTCGACGAGCAGAGAACGCGGCTGCAGGCCGGCGGCCTTCAGGCGCGCCTGCATCCAGTCCGGGGACGGACCATTGGTGACGCCGCGCACCACCGCGCCAGCGAACATCGGGCAGGCCTCCGGCGCTTCGAGCTTGATCTCGATGGGGCAATCGCCGCTGCCGGGCACTTTTTTTGCGTCATTGCGCAGGAAACGGCCGGCGCCAGCGGCGGCGAGGTCGCGCGCGATGCCCTG
>JBGTKE010000369.1:0-2702 GCA_041744775.1 Hyphomonas sp.
CCGCCCGCAACGAGGGCCGCTGCCGTGCCCGGTGCTACCGCGCCGCCAAGCACATCGGCGGCGGCCTCACGCTGCAGCCAGCCGATCACGCCGGAGGCGATCCAGAAACTTGAAAGGACGAACAACAGGACCGGGAAGACAAGGGCTGCACGGGCGTATGTGCGTTCCTGCACGGTGGACGGTAAATCCTGCAGACTCTGTGCGAGCGGGCGCAGGCCCTTTCCCGTCAGTGCAGGCCAGGCGGCGGCATTGCCGGTGACACCGGTCTTCAGGACACGGAGGGATGTGGTGCGCAGCGCCGGGCGCCATCCGAGCCATCCAGCAATGTCGCCCAGACGCGCCATCGCGCCGCCCAGGACGAGCGGGATGCGGATGACCGCGGCAGGTGCAGGAAAGCCCAGCCAGCGCCGGATGGAAAGGATGAGTTGTTCCAGCGTGACCGTTTCCAACGCGACAAGGTCTGCGTCGATCTCTGTGATCCGGTGTTCGATACTGTGAAGGACAGCAGCGGCGACATCTTCGACATCAACCGTTTGCACAAGCGCGCCGGACAGCACCACTGGCTGGAGCACGGGGAAGGCCGCCAGCTGTCGCAGCAGGCCGGTGCCGCCATAGGCGTGCGGAGAGAGTACAAGGCCGGGGCGCAAGATGACCCAATCCAGTCCGCTGGCACGGACGGCTGCATCGCCCTCGTACTTGGTGCGGAAAAAGGCCGTGTCAGACTCTGCGGACAGTCCAGGGGCCGATATCTGGACGATCTGGCGGACACCGCTTTCACGGCCGGCTTCGGCAAGCGCACGCACGGCATCGCGCTGGACCGAAGCCACCCGGTCTGTGAGGCCATCCTGCAAAACACCAGCTGCGTTCACGACGACATCGAAGCCTTCGAGGATGGGGCGCCAGCTGGCTGCGTCCGTGAGACGAGAGAGGTCTGCTTCTATCCAGCGGGCGTTGGGCCAGGCGGCTTCGCCCTTCCGGACCGAGCGGCCGAGGCCCGTGACCTCATGCCCGGACGACATCAGTGTACGGACAATCGCAAGTCCGATCAAGCCATAGCCGCCGAGAACGAGGATTTTCATGCCCGACCCTCAACTGCCGGCAGCAAAATCAGCTCATCCACTTCAGCACGCGGGGCTGGATGGGGTTGGTGAAGTCCCTGCCCTCGGTGCGGGCGGCGGTCCATTCGCGTTTGAGCGACTGGTACCATTTGGCCTGGACGTCGATGTCGTCGATCCAGAGCATCGCCTTCTGATGCGCCATGCCCTGGTTCTGCAGGTCCACCATGCGGCCGTCCTGCGCGAGGAAGGTGCGGCCCATGCGTTTGGCGATGGGCACGGCGAGGTGGAGGAGCGGAGCGCCGGTCCACCAGGTGAACTGGGTGATGCGGGTCTTCTTCGGGGCCTCGGGCGTGAGGCAGGTGAGCGTCAGGAGGCGCGCCGTCTTGTTCGACATGATTTCCCAGCGGTAGCCCGGCAGCTGAAAGCATATCTCGGTCTGCACATCGCCGCCGAAAACCCAGCGGTAGAGTTTCGAATTGGACGAGGGGGCGTGGCGCTCGATCGCCCAGCCGCGCTCGATCGGGCCGAAGGGCTTTTGCTTGAGCTTGAGGCCGGTGGACGGCGGGCGCCACCACCACTGGTTATGCACGAAGGGGACGTGCGCGGGGTCCATCAGGCCGACGACGGCGTCATCCATATGCGCGTTGAAGATGTCCTCGATGACGAAGCCGGGACTGTCCGGGAGCGGACCAAAATCCGGCGGCGGGACGGCGGGCGGCGCGGCCGTGCTGCGGGGGTCGTGCGCGACATAGAGATAGAGCGCGCCGTTCGCCTCATGGACGGGGTAGCGGCGGACCTTCACCTTCGTGGGGTCGTAAGGGCTGTCATCGGTCAGGCTGGGCATCAGGCGGCAGCCACCATCAGTTCCGAAGCGCCAGCCATGATAGGGGCATTGCAGCGTCCACTCGCCCTTGGTCTCGACCTGCTGGCCGGCGGAGAGGGGAACGAGTCTGTGGGGACAGATGTCGCGCAGCGCGAAGGCCTCGCCCGTGGGCGTGCGGCCTATGACGACCGGCTCGCCGAGCACCATCAGCCGTTCCTGCTTGCCGGGCTTCAGGCGGGCTGAAGGCGCGGCCAGATACCAGCAATCGGTGAGGTAGCCCTCCTCCGTGATGCCGGTCTTTGCAGGAACGGGCTGGGTGTCCGGCAAGGCGGGTCTACTCCGTGACCGTGACGGTCAGATCATAAGTGTCCATTGGCTCCTCATCGGTTTCCCAGGGGCGGCCTTCGGTCAGCTTGAAGGTGCCGGTGCCGGCGGCGGCGGCGGTGAAGTCGAAGCTGAGATAGTGGTTGCCGCCGGTGAAACCGGGGAGGTTCTGGTGGGCCGGATCGGTCGGGCGGCCGCCTTCGCCGGCCGGGGTCATGAAGCCGGGCGCCTCGGCGAGGGCCCAGACATAGCCGGCGGTCGGAATGGACTGCAACTCGATACGGAGGGTTTCGCCGACCTTGAAAGCGACTTCGCCGCCCTTCTTGTCATAGCCGGCATAGACGACGCCGGCTTCGGCGGCGGCCTGCGCATCGGCAGCGGCCTTGGCGGCGGCCTCCGGGCTTGGCATCTCGGGCGGCTCCCAACTCTCTGGCTCCACGGCAGTCTCCTCCTGTTGGGCGGGCGCAAGTGTCTCGGCGCCGGGCTGCCCGGCGTGG
>JBGTKE010000370.1:0-7614 GCA_041744775.1 Hyphomonas sp.
TGATTCAGCAGCGACATGAACACGTCTCTCGGGTCGCGCGAAACGCAGAGATACTTCGCCTGGCTGTAGTAGGGGAGGCCGTCGAGCGGTGTGTGAGTCTTGATATAGCGTCGATGCGTCTGGGCTTCGAGCTGACCAAGCACCAGTTCCAGCGGGACAATCCTCATGTCGAGCCATGGAGAAATAGCCGAGGCTGGGCCTGGAAGCGCGCCGTCAGGGAAAAGCAGGTTGCCAACAATGGTCTGCATCAGGGTTGTGCCGGCCTTGTAAGACGTGCCGATTATGATGTCGTCGTCTCGCGGCGCAAACCAGTTCCATCTTGTCGAGTCGAGATGATGATTCTGATAGATATGTTCGATTGCCGGCAAGCCCATCATGAAGATTCCCCCTCGCACGGACTGTGGCTGGCAGTCCGTAAGCGACCCCCCGTTTTCGGACGAATTCCTTGATCTGGAATTGTCTGCCCGATGCGACATACCACTGAATGACAACGAGCTTTATGTCAAACACAGTGCAGTCCACTCAACAGATTGACCGTCGTGCAGTGGACATGCGGGTTAACTTCATCGGCGGCACAGGAGACAGAATCTACCACCCTGCCGGGCGGCGGACGTCGCCCGGCGAGTCTTATGCTGCATAAGCCGCCGCCAGCTCCGGGTCTCGCGTCGCGACGAGGTCGGCGAGGTCGGAGATGACTTTCGCCTGTTTCCAGGTGGCGTCGTCCTGCATCTTGCCGTCGATCATGGCGACGCCGGTGCCGTCCGGCATGGCGGCGAGGATCTTGCGGGCGAACTTCACTTCGTCCGGGTCCGGAGAGAAGACGCGTTTGGCGATGGCGATCTGGTTCGGGTGCAGGCTCCAGGCGCCGGCGCAGCCGAGCAGGAAGGCGTTGCGGAACTGCTGCTCGCACGCGTCGAGATCGGAGATGTCACCGAACGGGCCGTAGAAGGCGTTGATGCCGGCGGTGCGGCAGGCATCGACCATGCGGGCGATGGTGTAGTGCCAGGGGTCCTGCTGGGCATTGGAACGGGCGCTGCCGTCTTCCTTCGGGTCCTCGATGACGCGGTAGAAGGGATGGCCGCCGCCGACGCGGGTGGTCTTCATCTTGCGGTCGGCCGCGAGGTCTGCGGGACCGAGCGAGATGCCCTGCATGCGCGGGGAGGCCTGCGCGATTTCCTCGACGAGGGAGACCCCTTGCGCAGTTTCGAGGATGGCGTGGAAGAGGATCGGACGGGAGAGGCCAGCTTTTGCCTCCAGCTGGGCGACATATTGGTCGGCGAAATGGATGTCCCACGGACCCTCCACCTTGGGCAGCATGATCACGTCGAGCTGGTGGCCGGCCTTGAGGACGAGTTCCGAAACGTCGGCCTGGAACCAGGGGGAGTTCAGCGGGTTCACGCGGCTCCAGAATCCGGTGCCGGATTTCTGCCAATCGACCATCTTCGACATCTCGACCGCGCCGGCGCGGGCGGCGTCCTTGGCATCGGCGGGGATCGCGTCTTCGAGATTGGCGAGGATCACGTCCACCTGTTTGGCCATTTCCGGCACCTTGGGCCGGATCTTGTCGTTATGGCCGGGAACGAAGTGGATCATCCGTTCGAGTCGGACGGGCAGGTCCCGCATCGGCTCGGGCGCGCCGATCGAGAGGGGCTTGAAGAAGTTACGAGGTGTTTTCTGAGACATGGGCCGCTCCGTTTGCGGGGAGAGGATTAAGGCCCGTGCTGCAGCGCGTCAAATGCAGGGCCCGCCGGGGAACACATGCCGCGCCCGGACGTTGATCTGGTCAACCCCCATCGAGGTACCCCGCCATGTCGTTCGTCATGATCCTGCTCACGATTTTCCTCCCGCCGGTTGCCGTGGCGATCAAGCAGGGCATTGGCCTGCAATTGCTGCTGAATATCGTCCTGACGCTGATCGGCTGGCTGCCGGGTGTCATCCACGCCTTCTGGGTCAACACCCGGTCCGGCGTGGCGACGCTAAACTGATCGAACCTGTTCCGGGTCTAGGCGTCGGACGGGATGTTTTCGTCGATCCGGCGTTCAGCTTCCAGCGCGCGCCGGAAAACAACAACGGAAACTGCGATGATCAGCAGGCCGGCGATGACTTCGCCGCCGATGATCACCTGCGTACTGGCATGCAGTTCCATGAGGATCACCCAGGTGGACGTTCCCAGGAAGATGGCGGCGATTTCGATGATGAGGAGGGTGGAGATAAGGGCACGAAAAAGGCGGCCCATGCGAGGTCCCCGCAAAAAACACCAGCAAGCGCTGGCACGAAGCTGATGTAAGCATCTGCCGCGTACGGCGCAATTGGCGATACTCAGCGATAAAAATTGAGATCAGTTCGACATCGGATGGGAGGTTTCCAGCAGCTCCTGCAGCTCGTCGGTGAGCACATGGGTGTAAATCTGGGTGGTCGCGATGTCGGCATGGCCGAGCAGCATCTGCACCGCGCGCAGGTCGGCGCCGCCCTGCAGGAGGTGGGTCGCATAGGCATGGCGCAGGGCGTGCGGATGAACCCGGGACGGATCAAACCCGGCTTCGGTGGCTAGGCCCTCCAACAGCTGGCCGAGGCGGCGGCGGGTCAGGTGGCCGCTGGCGCCGCGGGAGGGGAAGACAAAGTCCTCGGCGCGGGTCTTGACGTCCGGGCCGGTTCGTTCTTCCAGCCAGTCCGACAGGGCCTGCAGGGCCGGGCGCCCGAGCGGGCAGAGGCGTTCCTTGCCGCCCTTGCCGCGGATGATGATGTCGCTGGTAACCCAGCGCGGGCCCTTGCGGCGCGGCAGGCTGCCGATGGTCAGCGAGACGAGTTCCGAAGCGCGCAGGCCCGCGCCGTAGAGCAATTCGACAAGGCATTTCAGGCGGGTATCGTTGCCGCAGGCAAAAATCAGCGCCTTCATTTCCTCGCGGGAGAGCACATCCGGGATGTCCCGGGAAGGCGAGGGGCCGTCGAGCCGGGCGGTCGGGTCGTCCTTGCGGTCGCCCTCCTCGAACAGGAAACGGAAGAAGCGGCGCAAGGCGGACAGCTTGCGGGCCTGCGAGGCGGGGGCGAGGCCGCGTTCGGCGAGGTCGACGGTCCAGGCGCTGAGTTCGGCGGCCTTGGCTTTGGTAAGGCGCCCACTGCAGAACTCGGAGGCATCAAGGAGGTCGCGCCCGTAGGCGTCGAGCGTGTTGGGGCTGGCGCCCCGCTCGGCGGACATCATTTCGAGGAAAGCGCCAATCCGGTGGGTATCTGACATGTCGTCAGGCTAGACTGGCGGGCTTAAGGGCGCCTGAATCGGCTAGAAAACGCCTTCGACCGGGATGCGGGTTTCGCCGTCCGGCGGCGGGTTCTTGACGGCCTGCTGGCCCAGCCACCACATGCCGCCGAGAGCTGCCACGATGATGACGACAAGGCCGATCAGGTATTTGCGCATGGAATTCTGCCCCGAAAGTTGGTTTTCCGGGCGAATCCTGCCGCCCGAATGCGCCGTCTATGTGGCAGGTCTAGGACAGGCGTGCAACGCCGGGTAAGAGAGTGTGATGCCGGATGACAGCGATCCTTCAAGGCCCGGTCTGCCCTATGCGGGGCGGACGATTGCGCTTGTAGGGCTGATGGGAGCCGGAAAATCGACTGTCGGGCGCCGGCTGGCCGAAAAGCTGGGCCGGCCTTTCTATGACAGCGATTCCGAAATCGAGAAGGCTGCCGGACTGTCGGTCTCCGACATTTTTGCGCTGCACGGCGAAGCGGACTTCCGGCGCGGCGAAAAGCAGGTACTGAAACGCCTGCTCGACCTGCCGCCGCATGTGCTGGCGACCGGGGGCGGGGCCTTCCTCGACGCCGAGACGCGCGCCGTGATGAAGGAGAAGGCGGTGACGGTCTGGCTGAACGCTGACCTCGAGACACTCTGGCGGCGCGTCCAGAAGCGCGATAACCGGCCGCTGCTGAAGCGCGCCGACGCGAAGGCGCACCTGTCCAACCTCGTGGCCGAGCGCGAACCCTTTTATTCTCAGGCTGACCTTAATGTTCAGTCCAAGGATGGCCCGCATACGAATACGGTCAATGCCATCCTGAAATCCCTGCAGACCTGGACACCAACATGACTTCCACCCCTTCCCCTGAAACCGTCCGGGTCGATCTCGGCGCGCGTGCCTATGACATTCTCGTCGGCCACGGCGCGCTGAGCGAACTCGGGCCGCGGCTGTCGGCACTTGTTAAACGTCCCCGCGCCTTCGTACTGACCGACGAGACCGTGATGCGCCATCACAAGGCGCGCCTGGAAGCGGCGTTGGCCGGCGCCGGGATCGGGCTCGACTGGATGGCACTGCCGCCGGGCGAGCAGACGAAGACCTTCGCAGAACTCGGCAACGTGCTCGATTGGCTGCTGGCGGGCGGGGCGGACCGGGGCGATGTGCTGGTCGCATTCGGCGGCGGCGTGATCGGCGACATGGGCGGGCTGGCCGCCAGCCTGATGAAGCGCGGCATGGGCTTCGTGCAGGTGCCGACGACGCTGCTGGCGCAGGTCGATTCCTCCGTGGGCGGAAAGACGGCGGTCAACACGCCGCGCGGCAAAAACCTCGTCGGCGCCTTCTACCAGCCGCGCCTCGTGATTGCGGATACCGAGCTGCTGGCGACATTGCCGGAGCGCGAAATGAAGGCCGGCTATGCCGAGATCCTGAAATACGGCCTGATCAATGACGCGGCGTTCTTTGACTGGCTGGCCGCGAACGGACGCAAGGTGTTGGCGCTGGAGCCGCAAGCGGCGCGTTACGCAGTGGCCCATTCCTGCGCGGCGAAGGCGGCGATTGTCGTCGAGGACGAGACTGAGACGGGCGTGCGTCAGCTCCTGAACCTCGGCCACACGTTCGGGCATGCGCTGGAGGCGGCCAACAGCTATGGCCCGGACCTGCTGCACGGCGAGGCGGTGGCGCTCGGCATGGCGCTCGCGTTCCGGTATGGCACAGAGATTGGCGTGACGCCGGCAACGGACGCGCGCCGCGTGGCAGAGGTGATCCAGTCGTCCGGCCTGCCGGCTGATCTCGGGGGCAGGGACCGCGCCCGTTTCACCGCGCCGCGCCTGACCGGACTGATGCAGCAGGACAAGAAGGCGCGCGGCGGGCGCGTGCCGCTGATTCTCGCGCGCGGCATCGGCGCATCCTACGTTCATCCGGATGCGGACCTTGCCTCGATCGAAGCCTTCCTCGCCCGTGAACTCCTTGAAACAGCCTAGAGAGACCCGATACCCGACATGATTGCCGGTTACCTGATCGCCATCGCCTGCCTGCTTTGCCTGTCCGCCTTTTTCTCCGGGTCGGAAACAGCGCTTACGGCCGCGTCCCGTGCACGGATGCACCAGCTTGAGAAGGAGGGCGACAAGCGCGCCCGGGCGGTGAACAAGCTGTTGTCCAACCGAGAGGATTTCATCGGGGCGATCCTGCTTGGCAACAACCTCGTCAACATCCTCGCCTCGGTGCTGGCGACTTCGCTGTTCACCGCCATATTCGGCGCGGGCGGGCTCGCCCTCGCGCTGGCGACCGGGTTCATGACCGTCACGGTACTGATCTTTTCCGAAGTGATGCCGAAGACTTATGCGATCTCGCGGCCCGACAGGGTGTCGCTGATCGTTGCGCGCCCCATCAGCCTGCTGGTGCGCGCCGCCTCCTGGATCATCCGGCTCATCCAGTTCATCGTCAACCTGGTGCTGGCGCTCGTTGGCCTTGGTGCCCCGGCCAAGCCGGTCTCGGCGGAAGAGGAAATCCGCGGCGCGATCGACCTGCACGCGATGGAAGGCGGCGTGGAAAGCGGCGACCGGTTGCGCCTTGTCGGCGCGCTCGACCTAAAGGAACTCACGGTCGAAGACGTGATGATCCACCGCAAGAACATCCAGATGCTGAACGCCGACATGGACCGGCGCCAGCTGGTGATGAAGGCTCTCGCGAGCCCGCACACGCGGCTGCCGCTATACCGGGGCGAGAAGGAAGAGATCATCGGCATCCTGCACGCCAAGGACCTGCTGCGCGCGGCGCTGCCGATGGGCGGCGATCTCTCGAAGCTCGATCTCGACACGATCCTGCGCAAGCCCTGGTTCGTGCCGGAGACGACGCAGGTGAAGGACCAGCTCGACCAGTTCCTGTCAAAGGGCCAGCATTTCGCGCTGGTCGTGGATGAGTATGGCGAGTTGCAGGGCATGATCACGCTCGAGGATATCCTCGAGGAGATCGTCGGCGCGATCCATGACGAGCATGACGTGCAGATCCAGGGCGTGCGCACGCAGGCGGATGGTTCGGTGAACGTCGACGGCTGGGTGCCGATCCGCGATG
The DNA here is from genome assembly GCA_041744775.1 of Hyphomonas sp. GTDB lineage: Bacteria > Pseudomonadota > Alphaproteobacteria > Caulobacterales > Hyphomonadaceae > Hyphomonas. The sequence goes on from JBGTKE010000370.1 coordinate 6,297, forward strand.
TGAACCGCGCCACGGGGTGGAATCTTCCGGACGAGGAAGCCGTCACGGTGGCGGGTCTGGTGATCCATGAGGCGCAGACCATTCCGGAGCCCGGCCAGTCCTTCGTGTTCCACGGCTACCGGTTCAACATCCTGCGCCGCCAGCGCAACCAGGTGACGGGGGTAAACATTTCGAAAGTTGATGCAGGTTAGGGCGCGGTGGCCTTCAGCGCGAGCGCGTGCAGGCCGGTGTCGAATTCTTTCTGCAACACCAGCATGACCGTGCGCTGCACCTGCACGCGGGAAAGTCCGGCAAATGCCTCCGCGACAATTTCGACCGAGTAATGTGTCTCGCCGCCCGGTGCGGCGCCGGCATGGCCTGCATGCTGGGCGCTGTCGTCGGTGATCACGAGCGAGGAGGGCGCGAAGGCTTCGGTGAGGATGTCTTCAATTCGCGTTCGCCTGTCACTTGGTTGTGGCATCTTTAAGCGGTGCTCCCTATTATCGTGGCCCATGTCCGACAGCGACCCGTTCCGATACCGCGTCAAGTTCAAAGATATACGCGTGAACCCTCCCAAGGACGAGGCTTCGCGCGCGCGGGCCAAGCAAACGCGGGTCTGCGATGAGCAGGGCTGCGACCTCGAAGGCGCCTTCCCGGCGCCCCGTCACGGCGGGAAGGGGCGCCACTTCTTCTGCGAGCGGCATGTCTCGGACTACAACCGCCGCTTCAATTTCTTCGAAGGCATGAGCGAGGCCGAAGCGGCCTCCTTCGTGCGCTCGGAACGCTATGGCCACAAACGCACCTGGCGCTTCGGCGGCGGACCGATGGGCGGCAAGCGCAGCGCGCAGACGCATGACCCGCGCCGCTGGGCGGGCCGGGGCTTTTTCGACATGGACGATACGCCGGCGGCAGAAGCGCGCGTCGAGGCCCATCGCTCCAGCCTGCAATTGCGGGCGCTGCGCGAACTCGACCTTGAAGCGGATGCAACAGCGGTCCAGATCCGCGCGCGCTATGCCGAGTACATCCGCCGCTTCCATCCGGATTCGAACAAGGGAGACCGCTCCAGCGAGCACAAGCTGGACCGGGTCGTGCGAGCCGGCAAGCTGCTCAAGGCCTCGGGTCTGATGCGGACCTGAGAGCCATCCATGCCGCATGGACATCGGCAAGGTTGTTGTGGTCAAAGGCGCGCTGAACTGGAATTCGTGGCTGGCGCCCGCCGGCCCGCAAAGAGGCACGGCGCATGAGCAAGGGTCTGGTAACGGTTTTCGGCGGTTCGGGCTTCATCGGCCGGTATGCAGCGCGCGCGCTGGTGGAGCGCGGCTGGCGCGTCCGGGTTGCG